>JAJZUH010000035.1:5133-14117 GCA_021847165.1 Pseudomonadota bacterium | reverse complement strand
TGGCGTCCTCGACAGGAATCGAACCTGTAATTGACCCTTAGGAGGGGCCGGTTATATCCATTTAACTACGAGGACAGATGTGCGCGATACGGTGCGCATTCTAACGTAAAATCCGTCCCCGCTTATTCGCTTCAAGGAGTTCCCAAATGAAATGGCTGGTCTTGTTCGGCTTGATGGCCACAATGGCGCTGCTGGCGAGCCAGATGGCGCGCGCCGGCGAATTGCCCAAGGTGGGGGAGGCCGCTCCCGGTTTTGAACTGCCGGATCAAAACGGCGTGAAACACGACCTGAAGGAATATTCGGGCAAGTGGCTGGTGCTTTATTTCTATCCCAGGGACGATACGCCCGGCTGCACGCAGGAGGCATGTTCCTTTCGCGACGATCTGCACAAATTGACGGCACTGGGCGCGCAAGTGGTCGGTATCAGCGTGGACGACAGCGACAGCCATGCCGAGTTCGCCAAGAAATATCACCTGCCGTTCCCGCTGCTGGCGGACAAGTCCACCGAGGTGGCGGCACGCTATGGTGCGTTGATGAACCTGGGGCTGGTGAAGTTCGCCAGGCGTTATACGTTCCTGATCGACCCGCAGGGCAAGGTCGCCAAGGTGTACGAAAGCGTCGAGACTTCCAGGCACTCGACCGAGGTCATCGAGGATCTGGCGCGATTGACCGCGAAAGGGGCGTGATGAAATACCCCGGATCGAACCTGTTCGCTGCATGGTTCTTCATGCCGCAGACGCTGGCGATGGGCTGGGTGGCGGCTGCCGGAAACCTGCTGCTGGAGATGCTCGGCGTTCCCGTGCATGAGGGCGGTGTCCCGGGGCGCCTCGTCGGCGCTTTGCTGTTGCTGCTGCTGGTCTACCTGGCCTGGCATTTCATGCGCGGCTTGCCGCCGCAGGGCAAGCCGGGCGGCAACGGTTATCGAGCCGGACACAGGCTGCTGCTGGCGGGAAATATCCTGGCGAGCCTGCTGTTCGTGTTCCATTTCTTCGCCGCCGGCATCGACAGCTATAACACGCATCTGGTGTTGAATACCTTCACCACCTCGTTCGGCTATTTCGCGATGGGCTGCTTTGCCATCGGGTTCTCGCTCATCTATCAATCCGCACTGCCTCAGGAAGAAAAGAAAAGTTAAATGCCGTATATCACCCTGGATAAAGCCGCGCTGGCCTTCGGCCACGTCGCGCTATTGGATCATGTGGATTTTCAGCTGGACGAGGGCGAGCGCGTCGGCCTGATCGGGCGCAACGGCGGCGGCAAGTCCAGCCTGCTCAAGGTGCTGGCAAATCAGGCGATGCTCGATGACGGCACGGTCTGGCGCCAGCCCGGCGCGCGCATCTGTTACGTCAGCCAGGAACCGGTGCTGCATGCCGACGCCACCGTGTTCGACGAAGTGGCGCGCGGCCTGGGCGAGCTGCATCAGCTGATCACCGACTACCACCATCTGTCGCATCAACTGGCGGAGCCCGATGCCGATTACGACAAGTTGCTGGAAGCGATGCAGCCGCTGCAGACCAGGCTGGAAGCGCAGGACGGCTGGGCGGTGCAGGCGCGCATCGAAACCGCCATCGACAAGCTGGAGCTGGATGCCGATGCGCTCATCGGTTCGCTGTCCGGCGGCGTGCGCAAGCGCGTGGCGCTGGCGCAGGCGCTGGTGGCCGAGCCGGAGGTGCTGATCCTCGACGAGCCGACCAACCACCTGGATTTCGCCTCGATCGAATGGCTGGAAGGGCTGCTCACCAATTTCCGCGGCAGCGTGCTGCTGGTTACCCATGACCGGCGCTTCCTGGACAACGTCGCCACGCGCATCGTCGAGCTCGACCGCGGCAAGCTGGCGAGCTTCCCCGGCAACTTCGCCGCGTACCAGAAGATCAAGGAACGCATGCTGGCAGACGAGGCGGTGGTCAACGCCAAGTTCGACAAGGTGCTGGCGCAGGAAGAAGTGTGGATACGCCAGGGGGTGAAAGCGCGGCGCACGCGCAACGAGGGCCGCGTGCTGCGGCTGGAGCAGCTGCGGCGCGAACGTGCCGCCCGCCGCGAGAAACAGGGTACGGTCGAGATGAATCTGGACAGCGGCGAGCGTTCCGGCAAGCTGGTGGCGGAACTGACGCACGTGAGCAAATCGTTCGGTGCGCGCAAGATCGTCGACGATTTCTCCTGCCGCATCCAGCGCGGCGACAAGATCGGCCTGCTCGGTCCCAACGGTGCGGGCAAGAGCACGCTGCTCAAGATCATCCTGGGCGAGCAGGCGCCGGATTCCGGCGACGTGAAGCTGGGCACCAAGCTGAGCGTGGCCTACTTCGACCAGCTGCGCGCGCAGCTCGACGACAATGCCACGCTGGCCGACACCATCAGCCAGGGCTCCGATTTCATCGAGATCGGCGGCGCGAAAAAGCATGTCATCAGCTACCTCGGCGATTTCCTGTTCGCGCCGGAGCGGGCGCGTTCGCCGGTGAAATCGCTCTCCGGCGGCGAGCGCAACCGTCTGCTGCTGGCGCGCCTGTTCACCCGGCCCAGCAACGTGCTGGTGCTGGACGAGCCGACCAACGATCTCGATATCGAAACGCTGGAACTGCTGGAAGAGCTGCTGGCGCAATACGACGGCACGCTGTTCCTGGTCAGCCATGACCGCGCCTTTCTCGACAACGTGGTGACGCAGGTGATCGCCTTCGAAGGCGACGGCAAGCTGATGGAATACGTCGGCGGCTACGAGGATTGGATGCGGGCGAAGAAGTTCGCCGCTGGCAGCCAGAAAGCCCCCGCGCCGGCAAAACCGGCCGCCAGGGCGCCGGAAGAGAAACCGAAAGTCGGCAGCAAGCGCAGTTTCAAGGAGCAGAAGGAGCTGGATGAGATGCCGCAGCGCATCGAGGCGCTGGAGCGCGAACAGGAGGAGATCGTTGCCGCACTGGGGGCGGGGGCACTGTTCCGCGACAATCCGGCGCATGCGAGGCAGTTGCAGCAGCGCGCCACCGAGATCGAAGGCGAACTGGTCAAGCTGATGGAGCGGTGGGAAACGCTGGAGAAGAAATAGCCGTCATGAGGTGACGGGGCGGATATGCCGGGATGCCGCCGGCATTGCGATTCCGCCGGCAAGACTCACTTGCGTGCAACGGGGCGATAGGTGTCGAGGAAGCGGGAAAAGGCATCGGCCGGCATCGGCCGCGCGAAGTGGTAGCCCTGCACTTCGTTGCATGCCAAGGAGCGCAGGAGATCGGCCTGCTTTTCGGTTTCGACCCCTTCGGCGATGGTGCGCAGATTGAGGGTGCGGCCCATCTGGATGATCGCGTGCACGATTGCGGCGTCGTCCGGGTCGTCCGCCATGTCGCGCACAAAGGACTGGTCTATCTTCAGGCGGTCAGCCTTGAATTTCTTCAGGTAGGCAAGGCTCGAATAGCCGGTGCCGAAATCGTCGATGGCAAGGGTGATGCCGATTTCCTTGAGGCGCTTGATCAGGCCGAGCATGTATTCCATGTCGTGCAGCAGGACCGATTCGGTGAGCTCGATCTCCAGCAGGGTCGGATCCAGGCCGCTGGCGGCGATGGCCTTGCGTATCGACTGCTCCATGTTGCCGCGCCTGAACTGCACGGCCGACACATTCACTGCCACCATGAGCGGAGGCCGGCCGCTGCGCTGCCAGCTGACCGCTTGTTTGCATGCCTCGTTGAGCGCCCATTCACCCATCGGCACGATGAGGCCGGTCTGCTCCGCCACGGAAATGAAGCGCCCCGGGGGGATTAGCCCTTCGGTCGGGTGATTCCAGCGGATGAGCGCTTCGGCGCCGATCAGTTGTCCGCTGCCGAGGTCGATTTGCGGCTGGTAATGCAATACGAACTCGTCGTGCTGCACCGCGTGACGCAGGTTGTGGGCGATGCGCAGGTGTTCGAGGCTGTCGCTGTTCATCCGCTCGGTAAAGAAGTGGCACGCGTTGCGTCCGGCCGCCTTGGCCGAATACAGGGCCAGAGAGGCTTTCTTGAGCAGGATGTCGTAGTTCTCGCCATCATCGGGATAGACGGCAATGCCGATGGAGCAGGATAGCGACAGGGGACTCCCTTCCATGTCCAGGGGCTTGGCGACCTGATCGAGGATGTGCTGCGCGATCGTGCCGACGGTATCGCTGTCGGGCAGGTCGGCCAGCGCGATCAGGAATTCGTCGCCGCCCTGCCTGCTGACGGTGTCGGTCGTCCGCACGCAGGCCTTGAGCCGGGCGGCGACATTGCGCAGCAGCGTATCGCCCACGGCATGGCCGAGCGAGTCGTTGAACAGCTTGAAATTGTCGAGGTCGACGGTGAGCAGCGCGACACGGCTTTGCGTGCGCTCGGCATGGGCCAGGGCATTTTCCAGGCGGTCCTTGAACAGGATGCGATTGGGCAGGTCGGTCAGCGGGTCATGCGACGACAGGTACTGGATCTGCGCCTCGGCATTCTTGCGTTCGCTGATGTCGCTGAAGATGGCGACATAGTGGGTCGTTTTCCCGGTGGCGTCCTTGACGGACGAGACGGACAGCCATTCCGGGAACACCTCGCCGTTCTTGCGCCGGTTCCATATTTCGCCGCGCCAGTGGCCGAAGACCTCGATGCTCTCCCACATTGCCGTGTAGAACGACTTGTCGTGATGGCCGGAGGCCAGTTTCCTCGGCGTTGCGCCGATGACCTCCTCGGGGTCGTAACCGAACACCTTGCAGAAAGCGCGGTTCACCGAAAGGATGCGCTGGTTCAGGTCGGTGATCATGAAACCTTCTTCGCTGCCCTCGTACACTTTCTCGAAGAGCCGCAGCGATTCCTGCGTCTTGCTGCGTTCGAGCGCGATTCCGACGATGGATGCCCCGATTTCGAGCAGTTTGCGGTGGAAGTCGCTGGGCAGACGGTGCTCGAAGCTGGACAGTGCGAAGGAGCCGATCACTTCGCCCTGCGCCGAGAAGATCGGCATCGACCAGCAGGCGCAGAGATTGAAATCGTAGGCGAGCTGGCGCAGGTTCTGCCAGCGCGGATCGGTGTAGGTATTTTCGACGAACTGCGGTTCCTTGCGGAAGACGGCATTGCCGCACGAGCCGCCGCCGGGGCCGGGGCGGAGGCCGTTCAGCTGGCTGATTCCCTCGGGCGGAACGCTTGGCGCAGCATAGACGTTCAGCAGTTCGCGCGACTCGTTCAGCAACATGACCGAGCCGACGGAATTCGGAAGCAACTGTTCCACCAGCCGGCACAGCTGGTCTATCAAGGCTGTGGTTTCTCCGCCGCGCGCGACCGATTCGAGGATGGCCTGCTGCAGGTGCAGGATCTTTTCCTGCTCCGTGGCGGATAGCGTGCTGTATTCAACGGCTGTGACGCCGGTGGCACAGGTCGGGGAGGGGATTTCGGTGGAGCCGTTCATAACTGTGGGCGATTCTTTCATGAATTCCCCGCAGTTACAACAAACTCTATGGGGTTATTCGCCCGGGGGCATGGGTCAGGGGGATGGCAGCCGCAACAGCCAGGCCAGGCCGCTCAGGGCGCCAAACAGGATGGCGATATGTGCCCACGCCCAGCGCTTGTAGCGGGTGGCCAGTTTGTCCTGGTCGAGATTGCTGATGAGAAACAGCCGGCCATCGCGTGGCTGCAGCATGAAGTTGATATCCGGCGCCGCGAGTGCTTCGTTCAGGCGTTTTTCGGCTTCGCGTTTTGCGGCCGAACGCGCCAGCATCCATTCCCGCATGTCGAGTACGCCGTTGTTGTCGAGGTCGAAGCGCTTGAGCAGGTCGGCGTTGTCCATCTTCCATTCCGACAGCACCTGCTTTACCAGCTCGTCCTGCGTGAGCGCGGTATTGCTGCCGCCCACCGTCTTGAATTCCCCCAGCACGTAGATATCGTCGATATCGAGCAGGCGCCATTCGGTATAGCGATAATCGCCCGAAGTCCAGCTGTCCTTGTGCCGGGTGATCACTTCCGCGCCTTGCGGGTCGACCACGCATTTGCCGCTGCCGTCGTCGATGAGGAAAGGCGCACTGTTCACGCCTTGTTCTTCGGTATGCCAGCCCTTGTTGTCGCTGCGCTTGCGTTCCATCTTGTAGCGGCACCACAGGCAGGGCAGGTTGGAATATCTGGAAAGGA
Source organism: Pseudomonadota bacterium (assembly GCA_021847165.1). GTDB lineage: Bacteria > Pseudomonadota > Gammaproteobacteria > Burkholderiales > Gallionellaceae > Sideroxyarcus. The sequence goes on along the minus strand of JAJZUH010000035.1, from coordinate 8,034 downwards.
TGGGCACGCCGTGCGCTGCGCCGCGCCCGGTCAGCTCGACGTAGCCTTGCGCAGCCGAGCCGATGCGCGAGGTGGGGGTGCCGCTGATGGTGCGCAGGCGATACAGGGTGGAATACCAGGCGAGCAAACTGACGACAGCCATGATGCCCAGGCACCACAGCCATCCGGTACGCGATTCAAGTTTGAAGCCGACGAGCAACAGCAGGAGCTGCCCGCCGGAGGTGATGAGCTGCGCGTATTCGCGGCGGAGGGTGGTCAGCATCGACGTCCTCTTGGTGTCACGCGCAGCGGAGGCGTCAGGTCAGAAACGGAAACCCAGTTTCATGCTGATCGACTGGATGCCGCCGGTCTTGTCCACTTCGGCTGCCAGGTTGCTGAAACCGAGATTCAGGTTGGCGCCAACGAACACCTTGCCCTGGGTGAAGCTTTCCGCAGCCAGGTTGACGCCGTTGGCGGTGCTGTTGACCCAGACCTGGCCGATGCCGGCGTAGGGCGTGAACATGGCAAAGCCCTTGGAGATGGAGAGATCGATACCCTTGGTGTCCAGCGACAACTGGTTGATGCCGCTCAGCTTGGTGAAGGAGCCGCGGATCGCCACTGCGGGCTGGGTGACGCCGCCGTCGAGGATGGCGTAGCGCAGTTCGCCGCCGTAGAGCGAGATGTTGGTGGTCGGGACCTTGGAGTAGAACGCGGCGACATCGATGCCGAAGGGCAGTCCCTTGTCGATGTGCAGCTTGGGGATGTACAGGTTGTTGATCGGGCTGCCGCCACCGGTGGCCTTGCTCCAGATCTGCGAACTTTTGGACATGTCCGTCTGGGTGACTTCGATCCCCATGTCGAATCCGGTCGTGCCCAGCGGGGCTGCCGGCGTGACGGGCTTGTAGCTCAAGGCTGCGCCGAGGTCCTCGGATAGCGTGCGGAATTCGGGTTGCGACAAGGCTCCCAGAGTGGAAATATTGGCTGCCGAGGCAGTCTGGGCGATTCCCAGGGTGCAGAGCAAAGCGAACAGTTTCTTCATGATGCGTAATCCTTTCGGTTTTAAAGAGTGGCCCATCCGGGCTGCGCCCGCACAGGCAGAGATCAGAGCGGCAGGTTCCATTTAAGTTTCCGTCGCAGCCTAGGGGATTCCCTTAATTTAGCTGAACAGGGATTTCATATCCACATCGGCCTTTTCGGCAGCGGAGAATTCCAGCAACGGTTTTGCGCCATAGGCAAACATGTTGGCGATGAGCACGGCGGGGAACTGTTCGATACCCACGTTGTAGATGTTCACCGAATCGTTATACAGCTCGCGGCGGTCGGCGATGCCGTTCTCCAGGCCGGTGATGCGCGTCTGCAGCTGCATGAAGTTCTGGTTGGTCTTCAGTTCCGGATAGGCCTCGGCCACTGCGAATAGTCCGCCGAGGCTGGCGCGCATGGCGCCTTCCGCCTTGCCCAGCGCCTCGATGTCCTGACCCTCGCGTGCGGCCTGTACCTGGGAACGTGCGGCGATCACCCGCTGCAGGGTCTCCTGTTCGAATTGCTTGTATTGCTTGCATACCTCGACCAGCTTGGGCAGTTCGTCATGGCGCTGCTTGAGCAGCACGTCGATGTTGGCCCACGCCTTGCTGACGCCGTGCTTGAGGCTGACGAGATTGTTGTACAGGCTGACGGCATAGATCAGTACGACGACGCAGATGCCGAGAAGGATAAGCGTGGTGCCCATGGCGATGCTCCTTGTGCGAGTTGGGGAGGACGCGGCGAATCATAAACAATTCGCCGCGCCGCTGCACAAGATTGCAGCCCGGTTGTTGCTTATTGGCCGAAGAATTCCTTCACCTTGCCCATCCATGACTTGGCGCGCGGGCTGTGGCGGGCGCTGTCCTGCTGGCTGATGGCGTCGAACTCGCGCAGCAGCTCTTTCTGCCGATCGGTCAGGTTGGACGGGGTTTCCACCACGACATGGCAATGCAGGTCGCCATGGGTGTGGGTGCGCATGCCCTTGATGCCCTTGCCGCGCAGGCGGAACTGCTTGCCGCTTTGCGTCTCGGCCGGGATCTTGATGCGTGCCGCGCCATCCAGCGTGGGGATCTCGATCTCGCCGCCGAGTGCGGCGGTGGCGAAGCTGATCGGCATTTCGCAATGCAAATCGTCGCCATCGCGCTGGAACACGCTGTGCGGTTTGATGTGGATCTCGACATACAGGTCGCCGTGCGGCGCACCGTGGCTGCCGGCTTCGCCGTGGCCGCTGTGGCGCAGGCGCATGCCGCTGTCGATGCCGGCCGGGATCTTGATCTCCAGCGTCTTCTGCTTTTTCACCCGGCCGCTGCCGTGGCAATCCTTGCAGGGCGAGCTGATCTGCTTGCCGCTGCCCTGGCAACGCGGACAGGTCTGCTGGATGGAGAAGAAGCCCTGTTGCATGCGCACCTGGCCGTGTCCGCCGCAGGTGGAGCAGGTGGTGGCGCTGGTGCCGGGTTTGGCGCCCGAACCGCTGCAGGTCTCGCACTCTTCCATGACGGGGATGCGGATCTGCTTCTCCGCGCCGCGCGCGGCTTCCTCCAGCGTGATCTCCATGTTGTAGCGCAGGTCGGCACCGCGATGGGCCTGGCTGCGCCCGCCGCGCCCGCCGCCGAAGATGTCGCCGAAGATGTCGCCGAAATCGAAACCGGCTGCCCCGCCGGCGCCGAACGGATTGCCGCCGCCCATGCCGCCTGCTTCGAAGGCGGAGTGGCCATACTGGTCGTAGGCGGCGCGCTTCTGCCCGTCGGACAAGGTCTCGTAGGCTTCCTTCGCTTCCTTGAACTGTTCCTCCGCCTTCGGGTTGTCCGGGTTGCGGTCGGGGTGGAACTTCATCGCCAGCTTGCGATAGGCCTTCTTGATGTCTTCCTCGGATGCGTCGCGGTTGACGCCGAGGACTTCGTA
>JAJZUH010000035.1:0-5033 GCA_021847165.1 Pseudomonadota bacterium | reverse complement strand
TCCTTCAGCGCGGCTTCGATGGCGGATTTTTCATCCGCGGACAGTTGCTCGCCGTAATCCTTCATCGACTTGTTGGTGGAATGGATCAGCGCGTCCAGCTGGTTGCGCGAGGTCACCAGTTCCATGGCCTTCTTGTCTTCGTCGGCGTGCGCTTCGGCATCGGCCACCATGCGCTGGATTTCTTCCTCGCTCAGGCCGGAGCTGGCCTTGATGGTGATGTTGGCTTCCTTGTTGGTGGCCTTGTCCTTGGCGCTCACGTGCAGGATGCCGTTGGCGTCGATGTTGAAGGTCACCTCGATCTGCGGCATGCCGCGCGGTGCGGGCGGGATGTCGGACAGGTTGAACTGGCCCAGGCTCTTGTTGCCGGAAGACATCTCGCGCTCGCCCTGCAGCACGTGGATGGTTACCGCATTCTGGTTGTCTTCGGCCGTGGAGAACACCTGCGATGCCTTGGTCGGGATCGTGGTGTTCTTCTTGATGAGCTTGGTCATCACGCCGCCCATGGTCTCGATGCCCAGCGACAGCGGGGTCACGTCCAGCAGCAGCACGTCCTTCACTTCGCCCTGCAGCACGCCGCCCTGGATCGCCGCGCCAACCGCCACGGCCTCGTCCGGGTTCACGTCCTTGCGCGCTTCCTTGCCGAAGAATTCCTTCACTTTTTCCTGCACTTTGGGCATGCGGGTCTGGCCGCCGACCAGGATCACGTCGGCGATGTCGGCGTTGGTCACGCCCGCATCCTTCATCGCGATCTTGCACGGCTCGATGGTGCGCGCGATCAGGTCTTCCACCAGGCTTTCCAGCTTGGCGCGGGTGATCTTCACGGCCAGGTGTTTCGGACCGGTCGCATCCGCCGTGATGTAGGGCAGGTTCACTTCGGTCTGCTGCGCCGAGGACAGTTCGATCTTGGCTTTTTCCGCTGCGTCCTTCAGGCGCTGCAGGGCCAGCATGTCCTTCTTCAGGTCGATGCCGTTCTCCTTCTTGAATTCGTCGATCAGGAAGTCGATCACGCGCATGTCGAAGTCTTCGCCGCCGAGGAAGGTGTCGCCGTTGGTGGACATCACCTCGAACTGATGCTCGCCGTCGATCTCGGCGATGTCGATGATGGAGATGTCGAAGGTGCCGCCGCCCAGGTCATACACGGCGATCTTGCGGTCGCCTTCCTGTTTGTCCAGACCGAACGCCAGCGCAGCCGCGGTCGGCTCGTTGATGATGCGCTTCACTTCCAGACCGGCGATGCGGCCGGCGTCTTTGGTTGCCTGGCGCTGCGAGTCGTTGAAATACGCAGGAACGGTGATTACGGCTTCGGTGACCGGCTCGCCCAGGTAGTCCTCGGCGGTCTTCTTCATCTTGGCCAGCACTTGCGCGGAGATTTCCGGCGCGGAAATTTCCTTGTCGCGCACCTTCACCCATGCGTCGCCGTTCTTGGCCTTGACGATGGAGTAGGGGACCATGTTGATGTCCTTCTGCACCATCGGCTCCTCGAAGCGACGGCCGATCAGGCGCTTCACGCCGTACAGGGTGTTCTTGGGATTGGTCACGGCCTGACGCTTGGCGGGCGCGCCGACCAGCACTTCACCGTCTTCCATGTAGGCGATGATGGACGGGGTGGTGCGCGCGCCTTCGGCGTTCTCGATCACCTTGGTCTTGCCGTTTTCCATGATGGCCACGCAGGAGTTCGTCGTGCCCAGGTCGATACCGATGATTTTTCCCATGATGCTTTCCTTTCAGTTGAATGCTCGATTGTTTGAATGCTGTTGTTGCCTTGCCGCCTAACATCAGGGCGACATTGGATATTTCAAGAGTGCCGCTAATTTATTCCTTCCCCCTTGAGGGGGAGGGGACGTCTTAGTCCTTCGCTTTCGCCACCATCACCAGCGCGGGGCGCAGTACTCGGTCGTTCAGGCTGTAGCCTTTCTGCATCACGCTGACCACGGTATTGGTCGGCTGGTCGCTTTCCACCATGCCGATGGCCTGGTGTTTGTGCGGATCTAGTTTTTCGCCAACCGGGTTGATTTCCTTGATATTGAATTTCTCGAATACCCCGGTGAGCTGTTTAAGGGTCAGTTCCATGCCGCTCTTGAAGCTTTCGATGTTTTCGGTCTGCACGGCCATGCCGGCTTCCAGGCTGTCCTTTACTGCCAGCATCTCGTTGGAAAAACGTTCCACGGCGAATTTTTGCGCCTTGCTGATATCTTCGGCAGCGCGGCGACGGATGTTCTCGCCTTCGGCCTTGGCATACATCCAGGCGTCATAGTGCTCCTGCGCCTTGAGCTCGGCCGCCTTCAGCATGTCCTCCAGGCTGGGCGTGGCATCGGTTGCTGCTGCAGCATCCGGGCTGGCTTGCGATTGCTCGTTCTGCGGGGTGTTCTCTTGCTGTTCCATGTAGCCTCCTGTTTTCGACTGGTGTCTAGTTGGGGCGCCGATCCGGATTTCAAGAGCGATCATGAAAATAATTGTCGGCATGAGATAATGCCGGCCGCTCCTGATGTTTCATCGTTTATGCCCGCTTCCAAGAATTACCACTGGCGCATTGCCGGCTTCTATTTTTTCTATTACGCCTTCGTGGGGATGTTTTCGCCCTACTGGAGCCTCTACCTCAGGTCCATCCATTTCGACGCCATCGAGATATCCATCCTGATGTCGATCCAGCCGGTCATGCGCATGGCGGCGCCGGGCATCTGGGGCTGGCTGGCCGACCATACCGGCAAACGGTTGCTGGTGGTGCAGGTGGCGGCGAGCCTGAGCGCCTTGTTTTACCTTGGGGTGTTTGCCACCACCAGTTTCTGGGGGCTGTTCCTGGTGCTGATGCTGATGAGTTTCTTCTGGAGTGCCTCCATGCCGCTGGTGGAGGCGACCACACTGAGCTATCTGGGCAAAAACACCGCGCATTACGGGCGCATCCGTTCCTGGGGCTCCATCGGCTTCATCGTCACGGTGGTGGGGCTGGGTTACGCCTTCGATTACATCGCCATAGCCTGGTTGTTGTGGGCGGGACTGGTGTGCGAGGTCGGCATCCTGGTCTTTGCGCGGCAGATCCCCAGGACCGAGGTGCTGGCGCACCACACCGACGACCAGCCGATCAGGCAGATCGTGCTGCAACCCCGGGTGCTTGCCCTGTTCGGTGCGTGCTTCCTGATGTCGGTGGCGCACGGCCCGTACTACACCTTCTATTCCATTTATCTGGTCGAACACGGCTACGCCAAGAGCGCGGTGGGCGGGTTGTGGGCGTTGGGGGTGATCTGCGAGATCGGCGTGTTCTTCCTGATGCCCGGCCTGGTGCGGCGCTTCGGTTTTGTGCGTATCCTGCTGGCCAGCTTTGTTGCGGCGATCCTGCGTTTCCTGCTCATCGGCTGGGCGGTGGATGTCGTCGTGCTGCTGCTGTTCGCGCAGATGTTGCACGCGCTGACCTTCGGTTCTTACCACGCCGCCTCGGTGGGCATGGTGCATGAGTTTTTTCAGGGGCGACACCAGTCCAGGGGGCAGGCCCTGTTCGGCAGCATCACCTACGGCGCGGGCGGTATGCTCGGCGGCCTGGCGAGCGGCCCGATCTGGAAGAATTGGGGGGCATCGGCACTGTATTCTTTCAGTGCAGTTGCTGCCCTGCTGGGCCTGATCCTGATGTGGTGGAAGCTGCGTTATATGGCAAGAGGCCAAACGGCTGCAGCATAAGCTCAGAGCGGCAACGCCGTTTTGTCTATCACTCTGCGCAATACGAAGCTGGAATGTACGCCCGTGACTCCCTCGATGCGGGTGATGCGGTTGAGCAGCAGTTCCTGATAGGCATCCATGTCCTTCACGACCACCTTGAGCTGGTAGTCGGCATCCTGTCCCGTGATGAGCAGGCATTCCAGCACATCCGGGATATCCATGACCTTTGCCTCGAAGTTGCCCAGCCGTTCGGGCGTATGCTGGTCCAGCGATATCAGGATCAGCGCCATTAACGACAAGCCCAGTTTTTTTGCGTCCAGCATTGCACGGTATCCGGTGATCAGGCCGGATTCTTCCAGTGCATGCAGGCGGCGCAGACAGGGAGACGGCGTGAGGCTGATGCGGTCGGCCAACTCCTGGTTGCTGATGCGCCCATCCTGCTGGAGGATATCCAGAATCTGCAGGTCGTAGCGGTCGAGTTGCATATGATTCCTTTTAATCCGGATTGATTGGCAGATATTATGTTTAATATCCGGTTAGTACGCAATATTATTGCAGATAACTATGTTTTTAGGGTGAAATACGCAAGCACATGCCGTGGGTTTGTCCCTAAGATTCAAGCCGCTGGATTCTTAACCGATCACCCAAGGAGCCCCTGCCATGTTGCGACATCCCGAAACCAAATACCGGCCGTTCCCGCCCGTCGATCTTGTCGACCGCCAATGGCCGAACCGCACCATCACACAGCCGCCGATCTGGATGAGTACCGACCTGCGCGACGGCAACCAGTCGCTGTTCGAGCCGATGAACGGCGAACGCAAGATGCGCATGTTCCGTATGCTCTGCGACATCGGCTTCAAGGAGATCGAGGTGGCGTTCCCGTCGGCTTCCGCCACCGATTTCAACTTCGTGCGCGAACTCATCGAGGGCGGGCATATTCCCGAGGATGTCACGATCGAAGTGCTGACCCAGGCGCGGGAACACCTGATCCGCCGCACGATGGAATCGCTGCGGGGCGCACGGCGGGCCATCGTGCACGTCTATAACCCGGTCTCGAAAACCTTCCGCGATGTCGTTTTCGGCATGAACAAGGCGGAAGTCGTCGACATGGCCGTCTCGGCCGTGAAACTGATCAGGCAGTTGGCGGCAGAACAGCCGGAGACGGAGTGGGTACTGGAATACAGCCCGGAAACCTTCACGGCCGCCGAGCTCGATTTCTCCCTCGAGATCTGCGATGCGGTGACTGCGGCCTGGGGTGCGACGCCGGACAACAAGGTGATCATCAATCTTCCCACCACCGTCGAGGTGGCCACCCCCAACGTCTACGCGGACCAGATCGAATGGATGCACCGCCATCTTGCGCGGCGCGAGAGCATCGTGCTCAG
>JAJZUH010000210.1 GCA_021847165.1 Pseudomonadota bacterium | reverse complement strand
TTGCAGGTCGGCCAGGTCGGCCGGCCGGTACATGCGCTTTGCCCTGCCTCCCGCACGCCAGCTGGTATGGCGCGACATGGGTTCGTCGTGGAGCATTTCTCCGCGCAACCCCTCCGTGCTGAACTGTGTCGGTTCGTTCATGTTCATTTTTGCGTCGACTGTTTCATCAAGCCCGGCACGCCGCCGATGGAACCTGCCCCCATGGTCAGCACCACATCTCCGTCCTGCGCCATTTGCATGATGGTTTGCGGCATGTCGGCGATATTCTCGACGAACACCGCTTCGTTCTGGCCGGCCACACGCAGGGCGTGCATCAGGGCGCGTCCGTCGGCGGCAACGATAGGCGGCTCTCCCGCCGCATACACCTCCGCCAGCGCCAGCGCATCCACGCCGCTCAGCACTTTCACGAAGTCCTCGAACAGGTCGCGCGTACGCGTGTAGCGATGCGGCTGGAAGGCCAGCAGCAGGCGCTTGCCGGGGAAGGCCCCGCGCACGGCGGCCAGCGTCGCCCTCATCTCCACGGGATGATGGCCATAGTCGTCGATCAGCGTGAACGATCCGCCGCCGGCAAGTGGAATCTCGCCATAGCGTTGCATGCGCCGTCCCACCCCCTCGAATTCGGCCAGCGCCGCGACGATGGCAGGCGGCGCCACGCCGACCTCCAGGCCGACCGCGATGGCGGCCAGTGCATTCAGCACGTTGTGCTCGCCGGCCAGGTTGAGCGTGACGTTCAGATCCAGCGGTTTGCCTTCGTAGATGCACTTCTCGTCGTGGCGGCACTGTGCGGTGAAATGCATGCGGCCGCCCTCGTGCCGCACGTTCACGGCGCGAATCTGCGCGTCCGCGTTCATGCCGTAGGTAGTGACCGGCTTGCTGATGCGCGGCAGGATGTCGCGCACATTTTCGTCGTCCACGCACAGCATGGCGCGGCCATAGAACGGCAGCCTTTCGATGAAATCGATGAAGGCCTGCTTCAGCTTGTTGAAATCGTGGCCGTAGGTCTCCATGTGGTCGGCGTCGATGTTGGTGACCACCGCAAGGATCGGCGTGAGATACAGGAACGATGCGTCGGACTCGTCCGCCTCGGCCACGATGAACTCGCCCGTTCCCAGGCGCGCATTGGCACCGCTGCTGTTGAGGCGGCCGCCGATGACGAAGGTCGGGTCGTAGCCGCCCCTGGCCAGCACGCTGGTCACCAGCGAGGTGGTGGTGGTCTTGCCGTGCGTGCCCGCAACGGCGATGCCCTGACGCAATCGCATCAGCTCCGCCAGCATCACCGCGCGCGGCACGATGGGAATGCGCTGCTCGCGTGCCGCCGCCACTTCCGGGTTGTCGGCCTTCACGGCGGTGGATACCACCACCGCATCGGCATCATGCAGATTCTTCGCGTCGTGCCCCAGGTGGACGTTCGCCCCCAGCGCCTGCAGGCGCTGGGTGACCGCGCTGTCGGCCAGATCGGAACCGCTCACCCTGAACCCCAGGTTGAGCAGCACTTCGGCGATACCGTTCATGCCGGAGCCGCCGATGCCTACGAAATGGATGTGTTTGATCTTGTGCTTCATGATGCTTTCGCCATCTCCTTGCACACCGCCGCAACCGCCGCCGTCGCTTCCGGTTTCGCCAGGCTGCGCGCAGCCTGCGCCATTGCCAGCAGCTTTGTCCGGCTCATCTCGCGCAACAGTTGCGCCAGTTTCTCCGCGCTGAGCTCCTGCTGCGGCAGCAGCAGCGCCGCATTTCTTTCGCTCAGGAAACGCGCGTTATATGTCTGGTGGTCATCCACCGCGAACGGGAACGGAACCAGCACGCTCGCCACGCCCGCCGCCGCCAGTTCGGCGACGGTCAGCGCACCGGCACGGCAGATCACCACATCGGCCCTGCCATACTGGTGCGCCATGTCATCGAGGAAGGGGCGGATGTCGGCGTTGACGCCCGCCTGCCTGTAATCCTGCTGCACGCTCTCGAAATGCTTCTTGCCGGTCTGGTGCAGCACATTCGGGCGTTCCTGCTCGCTCAGCATGGCGAGCGCTTTCGGCAGAGCCTCGTTGAGGGCCTGGGCCCCCAGGCTGCCGCCCACCACCAGCAAGTTCAATTTGCCGCTCCGGCCGGCATAGCGCGCTTGCGGCTCCGGCAGGGCGGCGATGTCTGCGCGCACCGGATTGCCGCACCACTGGGTGCCCTTCAGCACCTCCGGAAAGCCGCTCAACACCCGCGTGGCGACTTTTGCCAGCAGCTTGTTGCTCATGCCGGCGATGGAATTCTGCTCGTGGATCACCAGGGGCCGGCGCAGCATCGCCGCCATCAGGCCGCCCGGCATGGTGATGTAGCCGCCCATACCCAGCACCACATCGGGCCGATGGGCGAATATCGCAGCCGCGCTCTGCCCCAGCGCGCGCAGCAAGGTGAACGGCAGCGTCAGCAAACGCATCACCCCCTTGCCACGCACACCGGTGAAGTTCACCCAGGCCACCGGATAGCCGTGCCGGGGCACCAGTTCCGCTTCCATGCTGTTCGGCGCACCCAGCCACACCACGTTCCAGCCCTGGGCTCGCAATGCATCGGCCACCGC
>JAJZUH010000209.1 GCA_021847165.1 Pseudomonadota bacterium | reverse complement strand
GCACACCGTATTGAGTGTCGCGCTCATCGGAAAAATTGTAGCCCATGCCGCGCAACAGGCTGATGAATGCCTTGCCGTCTTTATAGCTGGCCTCCAGCAGCGGCATGAAGCGCATGCGGTCGTTCGCCGCGCCTTCATAACGCGGTGCGTAGCTTGCCCCGCCGCCGAGGGAGAATTTCCATGCGCTTTCGGTTGGCACATTCTCGGCTGCGGGAGTGCGCGGAACATTGTTGAGCGGCAGATCCGGTATCGGCTCGACATCGAGGTTCGCAGCCAGCGCGGACAGGGGAGCGGCAGTCATCAAGAACAGGGCTAGCAGTCGCTTTGTCATCAGGAGCCGGATTTCATGGATTTTGCGGGCCGCGATGTTATCAAATTGTTCGCAGCTCCGGCTGGTTCTCCGTTGGCGCGGAATCTCCGGCCGTGCCGGCTACCACACCGCAATTTTTAGCTGAAGCGCGCCGGTCGATGTTCTTTTGTGCTACATATCGCAGGATGAAAACCGCATTCCTCATCCTGGCGTTAATGCTTGCACCTTTTGCCGCGGGCGCCGAACCGCAGCCTGTCGAAATCCATACCCGGCTAGCCTCGCCTATCGCCGCCGACAAGAAGGTGGCGCTGACGCTGGATGCGTGTTCCGGCAAGTACGATGACGATCTCATCGACTTCCTGATCCGGAACCGTATCCCGGCAACGATCTTCGCAACCAAGAAATGGCTGGACAGGAACCCGCACGGGCTTTCCGTGATCAAGGCGCATCTCGACCTGTTCGATGTCGAGAACCACGGCGAGAAGCACATCCCCGCGATCATCGGCACAGACCGGAATGTCTATGGCATTCCCGGCGAGCCCGATGTCATCCACCTGCGTCGCGAAGTGGTGGAAGGTGCGCGTGCCGTGGAGAAGGCCACCGGCATCGCACCGCACTGGTACCGGGATGCCACCGGCGAGTACGACCCCCAGGCCATTCAGGAGATCGACAAACTGGGCTACAAGATTGCAGGCTTCTCGGTGAATGCCGACCAGGGAGCTACAGCGAAGAAAGCTGCCATCGAGAAAAGGCTGGAAAAGGTAATGCCCGGCGATGTCATCATCGCACACATGAACAAACCGGCTTCCGATTCGGCCGAGGGATTGGCTGCCGGACTGGCGTACCTGCTGAAGGCCGGTTTCGTCTTCGTTCGGCTGGATCAGGTCGACTTGCAGGTGATACCCGCGAAGGCCGCAAAAAAATCACCCTAACGATCGCATGGCGACTTGCTGCCGCGCGCCGATTTCCCTGATGGAACCTGGGTGATTGTGATTCCATGCTGCACACGTTGTCATACTTCGATCGCGCGCAGCTTTCACGCACTTCGAAACGCAGCAGGATCGTCTTGCCGCAATTTCCTTTCCGGATAATTTATCACTGCTGACAGCGTGGATTTGCCTCCGAAACCGTCAAGAAAACGTGATGGCCGATTGCCCTGAAACCCCTATAAACATTGGGGAAAGACGCGGTCCTGACATTCCAAAAAAAAACGACTCAAGGTAAGATTATTTTCGATGCAAGCTCTCGCTTTCATCGCAGCAAAAAACATTAAATTACCTCAGGGGAGTTGAATCATGGGAAGTGGATTGATCTTGATGTTCGTATTTTCGCCGTTCATCCTGTTGTCGTTGTCGGTACTGGCAGTAGGCAACGGCAAGTAATTCCGCTGTACATGGAAGTTCTTCCATGACAGCAAAGACCGGCGGCATTTCCCTGCCGCTGGTCATCCTCCGCAAGATTTCACCTATATCTCTCCATCGCGCACCAACCCGTGCCATCGGGAACGTCCGCTGTTCTGCCGCCATGAGCAGCGCATCGGTTCAGGGGCGGGCCTGGCCCATCGTCTTCAGCAGTTGCGACAGGTCATCCGGCGTTTGCACTGCCGCCTGCGGACCTTCGATTTTCTCCCGCATCCAGTCCACCGCAGCCCCCGCACCCCACGACAGCAGCGAGGCGAGCACGAATACCAGCAAGCCGCGCGTCATGCCACTGGGTATTCCATGCTCCTCCAGATAACGGCGGATATACCAGGCGGCAATGAAGAACACCGCAGTGGAAATCAGCAGGTTCCAGATGGAAGGCAAGGCCAACATGTTCGATATCTCTCCCGTTGCGAATCTTGCAAGTAATGTTGCGGCTCCGGGCGTGCGGTACAAGCGCCCGCCGTTAACCCGAACGGCGGCCGCCAACCTGCTTGCGGCCCGTCAATGTCCCGCCAACCTTCATACATATTTCAGGCCGGCATGGGTTATCCGCTAGAATCGCCCCACCCTGTTTGAGGAATATCCGCATGACCGTCCACCGCCACTATACCCTGACCATTTCGTGCCCGGACCGCGCCGGCATCATCGCAGCGGTGAGCGGTTTCATCGCGCAACACGGCGGCTTCATCGTCGAGGCGAGTTATCACACCGAACTGGAGGCACAACGTTTCTTCATGCGCCAGGAGATCCGCGCTGATTCGCTGCCGTTCGAAGCAGACGAGCTGCGGCGCCGTTTTGCACCGCTGGCGCAGGAATTCAACATGAGCTGGCAGCTCGCCGATTCCGCCGTGAAGAAACGTCTCGTGGTGCTGGTGAGCAAAC
>JAJZUH010000208.1 GCA_021847165.1 Pseudomonadota bacterium | reverse complement strand
CACAAGGAGATGTAATGCGACACTACGAAATCGTATTTATCGTGCATCCCGATCAGAGCGAGCAAGTGCCCGCGATGGTCGAGCGTTATCGCACGTTGGTGACCAGCAAGAACGGTCACATCCACCGTCTGGAAGACTGGGGCCGCCGCCAGCTGGCATACCCGATCCAGAAGATCCACAAGGCACACTATGTGCTGATGAACATCGAGTGCGACCAGCCCACGCTGGACGAGCTCGAGCACGCATTCAAGTTCAACGACGCCGTGCTGCGCCACCTGACCATCAAGACCAAGGCTGCAGTCGTTACGCCTTCCGCCATGATGAAGGAAGAGAAGTCGCGTTCGTTCAGCGATGCGGCTGAGGCGGCTCCGGCTCCCGCAGCGGCAGAGTAATTCAAGGATTGAGCAGCAACCGTTGTGTGATTGAAGGGGAGATCGCCGAGCTGGAAGGCTTGCGTTATACCCCGGCAGGTTTGGCGAGAGTGGCGTTCAAATTGCGCCATAGCTCGATGCAGCAGGAAGCAGGGATGCAACGTCAGGTCCAGTGCGATGTTCCGGCACTGGCACTGGGCGAGGCGGCACAGCAAATCAGCCGCATGCAGCCCGGACAGCTGGTGAGAGCCGAAGGTTTCCTGGCGCAGCGCAGCCTGAAGATCGCGCAGCTGGTTTTGCACATTGATAACGTTACATTGAGATAGGAGCACAACATGGCTCGTGTATTTAAGAAGAAAGACGACAAGAAGAACAACGCTTCGCGTCAGCTGTTCAAGCGCCGCAAGTTCTGCCGTTTCACCGCCGAGAAGATCGCGGAAGTGGATTACAAGGACATCAACATCCTGAAGGAATTCATCTCCGAGAACGGCAAGCTGATCCCGGCCCGCATCACCGGCACCAAGACGCGTTACCAGCGTCAGCTGAGCGTGGCTGTGAAACGCGCGCGTTTCCTGGCGTTGCTGCCTTACACCGATTTGCACTAAGGAGTAGATCATGCAAGTGATTCTGATGGAGAAAGTGATCAACCTCGGCCAGCTGGGCGATGTGGTCAAAGTGAAAAACGGTTTCGCGCGTAACTTCCTGATCCCGCAAGGCAAGGCCAAGCGTGCGACGGAAAGCAACGTGGCGGATTTCGCGGCACGCCGTGCCGAACTGGAAGCGGCGGAAGCCGCCAAACTGGCCGATGCACAGGCTCGCGGTGCCAAGCTGGAAGGCTTCACTCTGCAGATCGTGCAGAAGGCCGGCGTGGATGGCAAGCTGTTCGGTTCCGTGACCAATGCGGACATCGCCGCAGCGCTGGGCGCACAAGGCCACAAGGTGGAAAAGAGCCAGGTTCGCATGGAAACCGGCCACCTGAAGCAGATCGGCGATCATGCGGTTACCATCGCACTGCATCCGGACGTGGTTGCAAACGTGACCGTGACCGTGGTTGCCGAGCAGTAATACTGCGTTGTCAGGTAGTTAGAAAAAGGGCTGGCGACAGCCCTTTTTTGTTGTCCGAAAAGTGTAGAATCCTCATCCCGAAATTTGCGGTCACACCATGCAAAATTTTTCAGCTCCCGTCGCCGATTCCCAGCTTGAGGCCCTGAAGCTTCCCCCGCATTCCGTCGAGGCGGAACAGTCGGTGCTGGGCGGCATCCTGCTGGATACCAGCGCGTGGGACAAGATCGCCGACCTGTTGAGCGAAAGCGATTTTTACCGCAACGAGCATCGCCTGATCTGGCGCCACATCGGCCGCCTTACCGAACATGCCAAGCCGGTCGACGTCATCACCGTGGCGGAATCGCTGGAGAGCCATGCCGAGCTGGAAAAGGCCGGTGGGCTGGTGTATCTCGGCACGCTGGCGCAGAACGTGCCGTCCGCCGCCAACATCCGCCGTTATGCCGAGATCGTGCGCGAGCGCGCCATCATGCGCAAGCTGGTGGAAGTGGGCAGCGATATTGCCACCAGCGCCTACAACCCGGGGGGGCGCTCGGCGGAGCAGCTGCTGGACGAGGCCGAGAGCCGCGTGCTGGAGATCAATGAGGAGGGCGAGCGAGGCAGCCAGGGCTTTGTGGGCATGCCGCCGCTGCTGACACAGGTGGTCGAGCGCATCGAGACCCTGTATGGGCGGGACAACGCCAGCGACGTGACCGGCACGGCGACCGGCTTTGCCGACCTGGATCGCATGACTTCCGGCCTGCAGCCTGGTGATTTGATCATCGTGGCGGGTCGTCCCAGTATGGGCAAGACGGCGTTCTCCATCAACATCGCGGAAAACGTGGCGCTGGAAGGCAAGCCGGTGGCGATCTTCAGTATGGAAATGGGCGGCGCGCAACTGGCGATGCGCATGATCGGCTCGGTCGGGCGCCTCAATCAGCATACCTTGCGAACCGGGCGTCTGGAAGACGATGACTGGTCGCGCATGACGCATGCCCTGGGCCTGCTCAACGATGCGCCGATCTTCATCGACGAGACTCCGGGCTTGAATGCGCTTGAATTGCGTTCGCGTACGCGCCGATTGCACCGCCAGCATGGCAGTCTTGGCTTGGTGGTGATCGACTATATCCAGCTCATGTCTTCGCCGTCTGGCAAGGCGAGCGAGAACCGCGCCACCGAGATCTCCGAGATATCGCGCTCGCTGAAATCGCTGGCCAAGGAATTGCACGTGCCGGTGATCGC
>JAJZUH010000207.1 GCA_021847165.1 Pseudomonadota bacterium | reverse complement strand
AAGCGCCCGAAAGGATCAGGATGAGTACACTACTGGAACAGCTGAAGTCGATGACGGCAATCGTTGCCGATACCGGCGATATCGAGGCCATCCGCCGCCATCGCCCGGAGGATGCCACAACCAACCCGTCGCTCCTGCTCAAGGCCGTCACCTTGCCGGAATACGCGCCATTGATCGACGAATCGATCGCCTGGGCAAAAACGCAGAGCAGAGAGCGCGAACGGCAGATACACGACGCCCTCGACAAGCTGGCTGTGGATGTCGGGCTCGAGGTGCTCAAGATCGTGCCGGGGCGCATCTCCACCGAAGTCGATGCACGCCTTTCCTTCGACACCCATGCCACGCTGGCCAAGGCGCGCAAGCTGATCCGCCTGTATAACGACGCCGGCATCGGCAACGAGCGGGTGCTGATCAAGATCGCTTCCACCTGGGAAGGCATCCGCGCCGGAGAGATCCTGGAGCACGAAGGCATACACTGCAACCTGACCCTGATGTTCGGCTTCGCACAGGCCCGCGCTTGCGCCGAGGCCGGCGTGACGCTGATTTCCCCCTTCGTCGGCCGCATCATGGATTGGTACAAAAACAAGTCGGGCCAGGGCGACATCCCGCCCGAACAGGACCCGGGCGTGCTTTCCGTGCGGCGCATCTACCGCTATTACAAGGAGCATGGCTACCCCACCACGGTCATGGGGGCATCGTTTCGCAATGCCGGCGAAATCATCGCACTGGCCGGCTGCGACAGGCTGACCATCGGCCCGAACTTCCTTGAAGAGCTGCAGGCCGGCACTGGCCTGCTGGAGCGGCGCCTGCAATACGATGGCGCAATCATGCCGCGGCCCGCCTCGATGACCGAAGCGGAATTTCGCTGGGCGATGAATGAGGATGCCATGGCCACCGAAAAGCTGGCCGAAGGAATACGCGGTTTTACCGCGGACCAGATCAGGCTGGAGGCATTGCTGGCGCAGCACCTTTAGCCAGTCTGCCTGCCCGCGTCCCCACCCTGCATGACGCGGGCAGCGATCTGCGAAACAGACCGCTATTTCCCGCCACCGGCTTTCTCGTGATGCCCGCCGAACTCGAAGCGCAGTGCGGAAAGCAGCCTGTCGCCGTAATCCGCCTCGCCGCGCGAGGAGAAGCGGTTGAACAGGGCGGCGGTCAGCACCGGAGCCGGCGTACCGGATTCGATTGCCGCGATGCTCGTCCAGCGTCCCTCGCCGGAATCGGACACCCGTCCGCCGAAACCTTCCAGTCTGGCATCCGTCCGCAGGGCCTGCGCAGTCAGGTCCAGCAGCCATGAACCGACCACGCTGCCGCGCCGCCACAATTCCGCCACCGCCGCCACGTCGATGTCGTAGCGGAACGATTCCGGCTCGCGCAATGGCGTGGTTTCGGCATCCGGCTGATCTTCGACGCTGCCGACATTGGCATGGCGCAGCAAATTGAAACCTTCGGCATAGGCGGCCATCAATCCATACTCAATGCCGTTGTGCACCATCTTGACGAAATGGCCGGCACCCGCCGGACCGCAATGCAGATACCCCATCTCGGCACTGCCCGGCTCCCCCGTGGCGCCGCCGGTGCGCACAGCCGCATCGACACCGGGAGCGAGCGCGGCAAACAGCGGTTGCAGGCGCTCGACAGCCTGCCGCTCGCCCCCGATCATCAGGCAATAGCCCCGCTCCAGCCCCCAGACGCCGCCGCTTACGCCGACGTCGACATAATGCACTGAACGTGCGGCAAGCTGCCTGGCGCGGGCGATGTCGTCCTTGTAATAGGAGTTGCCGCCGTCAATGAGAATGTCGTCCTGCGCCAGCAGCGGCGCCAGCTCCGCAATGCTGGCCTCCACCGCTGCCGCCGGAAGCATCAGCCATATGGCGCGCGGCGTGTGCAGTTTGCCCGTGAAGTCCTGCAGGCTGGTGGCGCCGGTCGCTCCTTCCTTCTGCAGCAGCTGCACAGCGTCCAGATCCCTGTCGAACACTACGCACTGATGCCCGGCGCGCTGCAGCCGGCGCACCATGTTTGCCCCCATGCGCCCCAATCCTATCAAGCCGATTTGCATTTCATGCACTCCTTTCAATTTGCGCATCCGTCAGTGCCGCCAGCTCCACATGCCATTCCGCCATCTTCACCATCGCCGCAGGCAGATTCTCGCCGCGGGCGATGCGCCACAATGCCTCGCTTTTCCCTGTCCCGGTGACCGCGAACAGTTTATTCCGGGCCGCATTCAGTGTGTTGATGCCCAGCGAGACGCGCTCCGCCGGCGGTTTCGACGCACCGTACACCGGCACCACGACATCGATCTGCTGCGATGCCGGATTGCCGGGGAACAGGCTTGCAGTATGACCGTCTTCGCCCATGCCGAGCAGGACAAGATCGAACGGCATCGCGCGCCCCAGCCTGGCGGCATAGTCCGTTGCCGCCATCCGTGCGCCCAGCTCTGCATGGATGGCATGGACATTCCTGAAGGGGATGTCGATATGATCGAGCAGTGCCCGCTGCACCATGCTGTCATTGCGCTGCGCGTCTCCCAGCGGCCGGCACCGTTCGTCGCTGAAATAGACCTGCACCTTGCTCCAGTCGATGGGCATGTCCAGCAATCGCCGGTAATAACCGAGCGGCGTCTGCCCTCCGGCCAGCACTACCCTGAACACGCCGCGCATCGCGATCGC
>JAJZUH010000206.1 GCA_021847165.1 Pseudomonadota bacterium | reverse complement strand
GGGGCCCCACACGCGCGGCATCCACTCATCCGGCTTGGGCATGGCCGGGCCGCAAGCGAGGGCAGTGAGGAAGCCATCCAGGCAATCCAGCAGCATGACTTCGTTGGTGGTGGCGTCGGACATGAGGAAGCTGTCGAGCTCGTCCATCTCCTGTTCAGAGAGCGCGGGGGTGACTTCTTCTTCCTCGAAGGATTCCTGTTTTGGCATGATGTGCTTACTTCTCTTCCTGAACGATCAGGTACCTTGCCTTGAGCGAGCGGTAGAGTTCGTCGCGCACATTGGCGGAATCCAGGTCGGCCACTTCCAGCACCTCGACCAGGTGTTCGTTGTCCTCGCGCCCATCCCATATCTTGATGTAGGTGCCGGCCTTGTAGCCGTGGTCCTGGCGGAACACGTTGAGCACGTTCTTGCCGACGTATTGCTTGAACAGGTCGTTCCATTCCATGTCGCAGTCGTGCAGCAGCGCCTCGAACAGCGCCAGGCTGGTGCGCCTGGCTGCCGCGAGGCCGACCAGCAGGTCGAGCTTGTCCAGCAGGTTCAGTTGCGCGAGCACATAGCTCTGGCCGTCGAACTGGACCGACTTCTGGTGCAGCGCAAGCTCGGCCTGCATCTCCGTCTTCGCCTGGGCGATATTGCCGAGTTTGCTCTGGATGGATGCGGAGAGGATGAAGTGCCAGATATCGACCAGCTCCATGCGCAGCTGCGCCCAGTCGCATTCCTGCTTCTTCCACCACTTCCAGCCGTGATGCTCGATGGCCTCGACGCCTTCGACCTGGATGGCGCGATGCCAGTTGTTGTTGGCGGCAACCCAGGCGGGGTTGACCTTGCCGTTCATGCCGTCCTGCAGTTCGAGCATGGTGAGGAGTTGGGTCTCTGTGATCGTCATGGTTGTGGCCTTGGATAAAGCGGCCATTTTACAGGATGGTCCCGCGCTGCACTTCCCGCTGAATTCGGTGCGAGCCAAAGGCGCATGCTCGCATCCGTTTCTGTCTGGCATTGACCGCAGCGCGGCAGCTGCGGATACTGCCACTCATGCGATCAGATTTGCCACCCCTATGACGACCTTCTGGACATGGCTCTCCATCATCGGACTGTCGATGACACCCAACCTGATACTGGGGCCATCGGCGGCGGTCGGCGTGGGCATCGCGGCGCACTACGACCCATGGGTGCTTCTGCCGGTGATCGCGCTGGCGGGTTATGTCGAAGGACTTGCCGTCGCCTGGCTCGCCGGCGAGAGCACTCAGATCGGTTTCATCGGTCGCTGGGTGGCGCGGATGCGCACGCCGCGAAGCACGGCGCTGGCGGACAAGTGGGGAGTGTGGGGCGGCCTCACCATCGGCTGCGCCCTGGTCGGGCAGGAGCCGATCCTGGTGGCATTGCGCTGGCTGGGCGTCGGCATGCGCCGCATCTGGCTGCCGCTGGCGCTCAGCAACGCGGCGTTCGCGCTCATCTACTATGCGGTGGTGTGGTTCGGCCTCGACCAGGTCGCGAAGTTCTGAGCCGCCGGCAAGTTCACTTGACCAGCTTCGACAGCTTCCTGAACGAGTCGGTCCCGGCAACCTTCAACAACTGAAACACGACCGCCTCGGTGCTGGTGGGCACGGCCCCGGCCAGTACCATGGCTTCGATGGCGGTCTGCTTGCTGTCGCCGCTGCGGCTCATCACGGCATCCGTGACGATATGCACATGGAAGCCGTCGGCCAGCAGTTCGATGACGGTCTGCAGCACGCACACATGCGTCTCCATGCCGGCGACGATGACCTGCGTGCGGCCGCAGTTTTTCAGATGTTCAACGAAGGACTGGTTGCCGCAGCAGCTGAACGTCAGCTTTTCAAAGCTCGGCGCTGCCGCTGCCCGGTTCTTCAGCTCGGGCAAGGTCGGGCCCAGGCCTTTGACGTACTGCTCGGTGAAGAGCACCGGCACCGCCAGTTCGTGCGCGCTTTCCAGCAGGATGCCGGTATTCTTGACGAGCTGGTGCAGCGCATCCTGATCCATGGCCGCGCACAGCTTTTCCTGCACATCGATCACGATCAGCACGGCCCTGGCAGAATCCAGCAGAAATTTGTTCTGGATGGACATTCATCGCTCCATTAAATATCGAGGTCCGATGCCGGCATCATGACCGAAAACGACCGCTGCCGCAGCAATCGGGCTACTTGATCGTGGCCGCACCCACCTTGCAGACGACCTCGTCCTGGGAACCGCTGCCGCCGGAACAGCCGATCGCCCCGATCAGCTTGCCGTCCTCGACCAGCGGAATGCCGCCGCGCGAACCGATGGCGCCATCCAGCGTGGCCACATAGGGCATGTTGTTCACCTGGATCGCGTTCTCGAATATCCTGGTTTCGCGGCGGAAGCTGGCGGCGGCGCGTGCCTTGTGTTCGGAGATCTGGATGGATGCGAGCTGCGCGCCGTCCATGCGCTGGAACGCCACCAGGTTGGCGCCGGAATCGACCACTGCGACATTCATCTTCCAGCCGCGCTTCTTCGCTTCTGCCACCGCGGCATTGATGGCCGCCGTGGCGCGCTCCAGCGAGATGGGCGCGCCGTACGGGATATCGAAATTCATCTTTTCCGGAACGGCATCGAGCGGATTGGCCGGCTTGGCATCTTCGGCCAGGCAATCGACGGATACGAGCAATGCGGGACACAGCACAACGGCAGCCAAGATCGATTTCAATTTCAT
>JAJZUH010000205.1 GCA_021847165.1 Pseudomonadota bacterium | reverse complement strand
GACCTTGCGCCGCTCCTGCCGGATGCGCTTGCGCTTGTCGCGGCTCAGCGCGGCCAGGAAATCCTCGAAATCGCGATAGCCGGGGTTCTGCCAGTGGAACTGCACATCCTCGCGCAGCATCATGCCGTGCGCCCTGGCGATGCGAATGGCCGCCTCGTCCAGGAACAGGCAATGCAGCGAGGACATGCCCGTTTCCCGCGCGAGCCGCAGCGCGTACTCGAGCAGCAAGGCGCGCACCTCGTCCGACGGCGCCAGCAAGCGCGCGCCGGTGACCGGCGTGAAGGGCACGGCGCACACCAGCTTGGGGTAATAGCGCAAGCCGTGCCGGTGGTAGGCATCGGCCCAGGCGAAGTCGAACACCAGTTCCCCGTACGAATTCATCTTCACGTACAGCGGCATCGCGCCCAGCAGATGGCCGCCCTGCCACAACGTGACGAATTGCGCGCGCCAGCCGAACGGCGGGGTGGCACAGCCGCTGGCCTGCAGCGCATACAGGTAGGCATGGGAAAGGAACGGATCGTGACCGGCCAGCGCATCCCACTGCGCGGCGGGTATCTCCGCCAGGTCGGTGACGATCTTCAGTTCGGGGGCATCCATGAATGCTTGCTCCGTCCTGTTAACTTTCAATTGGCCGCAGCGGGCAAGAAGGTGATGCGCATGCGTCTCGCCGCCGAAGGCGGACGGCGCTACTTTAAAACCACTTGCGCCAGATCAACAAGGGCAAACGGATAATAAATCCCGCGAATAACCTCAGGTGCATCCCGGTCAACAGCAGGTTGTCGCGCAGGTAATTGAAGTGCGACACGCCGCCTTCGTCCGCACGCAGGTATTTGACCGGCGCGGGGATATTGACCGGGCGGGCGCCGTACCAGCACAGGCGCACCGCGGCTTCGGGATCGAAATCGAAATGGCGCATCCAGCGGCTGCCCTCCATCACTTTCAGCAGCAGGGCGGCCGGATAGACGCGGAAGCCGTACAGCGAGTCGCCGATGCCTTGCCACAGCGTCTCCAGGTTCGCCCACCAGTTGGAGACCTTGCGCCCGCGCACGCGCAATGCCGGTGCGCTGGCATCGAACACCGGCACGCCCAGCACCAGCGCATTGGCGTCGGCCATGGAGGCGGCCATGAATTCCGGTATCTTTTCCGCCGGGTGCTGCCCGTCGGAATCCATGGTCAGCACGTGCGTGTATCCCAGGCGCATCGCTTCGCGCAGGCCGTGCAGCACTGCCGCGCCCTTGCCCTGGTTGCGTTCCAGCACGATGACCCGCAGCCCGGGATCGCCCTCGGCCATGCGCAGCAGCTCCGCCTCGCTGCCGTCGGTGCTGCCGTCGATCACCACCCACACCGGCGTCCATTGCGCGCGTGCCGCGCGCACGGTCGGATACAGCGCCGCTCCGGTGTTGTAGCTGGGAATGAGGACCAGGTGCGAGGCCGACGGGACGCTCATGCGCGGCCCCCGTTTTCCGGCGCCTGCATCTCGCGGCGGTAATAGGCTTCCAGGTCCGACACGAATCCCTTCACCTCGCCGTTCGCTTCGAAGCGTGCGCCCAGGCGCACGCGATAGACCAGGGGGAATTCCGGTTTCTTCAGCAGCGGCCAGTGCTTGCCCAGGAACGGGCTGTTGGTTTCGATGAACACGGTCTGGATCGGCACGCCCGCCTTCTGCGCCACCAGCCCGAAGCCGCCCTTGAACGGGTTGATCGGGGGCGACACCGTGCGCGTGCCTTCGGGAAAGATCAGCAGCTGGCTGCCGGCGCGCGTCGCCACGGCGGCGCGGCGGATCAGGTTGCCGGTGGAATCGTTGCGGATGTAGCCGGCCATGCTGGCGCCGCCGCCGAGCAAGGGGTTGTCGAGCAGGTTCGCCTTCAGCACGCACACCATGCGCGGCAGGCGCGAGCCGATCAGCACCACGTCGATCAGCGCAGGATGGTTGGTGGTGATGATGAGCGGTTCGCCGCGCAAGGCATCCAGCGCGGTCAGGTCGCACTTCACCAGGCCGCTGGCGCGCACCACGAACAGATAGGAGCGGAACACCAGCATGATGGCGTATTGGCCGACGCGCTCGGCGATGCGCTGCGGCAGCAGATGGCGCAACACGCTGGCCGGCAGGCTCCACGCCAGGCAGGCCAGCGCGAACAGCAGCAGCCCGCCGTAAAGCACGATGTACTCGTACAACGATTTGAATTGTCGCCAGACCCACATCACCTTGCCGCTTCCCTGAATCGCTTCCCGTTGGTATCCCGACCCGGTCGGGCTACCGGCCGACCGGCCGGATCGCCTCGCCAGGCGGCTGGTTATAGCACACCGACATGCCGCCGTTATGACTGCCGCAGCTTCAGTCGTTATTCACTTCCACCATCTTATCCGACTTGTCGATGGTCCATGTCATGGCAATGCCGACGGTGAAATACTGCCTGCTCTTGACCAGCGGGCTGTCCGCGAAGACGGCGCCGTTCAGGCTGTCCCATTTCATGAAGCCGCCTATCCAGTATCCGTCCTGGTAACGCTTGCTGGAGGCGACGATGAACTGCACGCCGGAATAGCCCCCGCTCGCCGTGTACTGCGGGCGCGTGGCCGTCGCATACTGCGGGTCGACGTTGTAGAAATACTGGTGGTAGCGGCGGTCGGCATAGATCGGTCCGCCCACCAGCCCGATGTTCCAGCCGCTTTGCTCGACATCGTGGAAGTCCACCGC
>JAJZUH010000034.1 GCA_021847165.1 Pseudomonadota bacterium | reverse complement strand
TGGGGACAACGTCAGCATCACGGTGAATCTGATCAACCCGATCGCGATGGAAGAAGGCCTGCGCTTCGCGATCCGCGAAGGCGGTCGTACCGTCGGCGCAGGTGTGGTTGCCAAGATCATCGAGTAAGAATACAATGCGCCCCCTCGCGCGGCTTGCGCCGCGCGTTTTCGTTCTTTAAACCAGCGGCTATGCCGCGTAGATGCAAGAGAAGATTATGCAAAGTCAAAAAATTCGCATTCGCCTCAAGGCGTTCGATTACCGTTTGATCGACCAGTCCGCGTTGCAAATCGTGGATACGGCTAAGCGCACAGGCGCTGTGGTCAAGGGGCCGGTTCCACTGCCCACCAAGATCGAGCGTTTCGATGTGTTGCGTTCTCCGCATGTGAACAAGACTTCGCGCGATCAGTTCGAGATTCGCACCCACCTGCGTTTGATGGACATCGTCGATCCGACAGACAAGACTGTCGATGCGCTGATGAAGCTGGACCTTCCGGCTGGTGTCGATGTGGAGATCAAGTTGCAGTAACAGTTTTTGCAGTGTTGTCAGTTTAAGTAGTTATGCAGTACGGATCGGCTGACCAATTGAAGTCAGCCCCTTAATAAAAGGAAATAAAATGAGCTTAGGACTTGTCGGTCGCAAGATTGGCATGACCCGCATCTTTACCGACGACGGTACGTCGTTGCCGGTAACTGTGCTGGACGTGTCCAACAATCGTGTCACCCAGATCAAAACCGCTCCCACGGATGGTTACAGTGCAGTGCAGGTCGCGTACGGTACGCGCCGCGCCAGTCGTGTGACCAAGGCCGCTGCGGGGCATTTCGCCAAAGCCGGTGTCGAAGCCGGTAGCGTGCTGAAGGAATTCACCGCTACGCCAGAGCAGCTTGCCAACCTCACGGTCGGTGGCAAAGTCGGCGTGGACCTGTTTCAGGTTGGCCAGAAGGTCGATGTGACGGGCGTGACGATCGGTAAGGGCTATGCAGGTACCATCAAGCGTTATCATTTCAAATCGGGTCGCGCCACACACGGTAACTCCAAGTCGCACAACGTACCGGGCTCCATCGGTATGGCGCAGGATCCGGGCCGCGTGTTCCCCGGCAAGCGCATGACCGGCCACCTGGGTGACGTGCAGCGCACCGTACAGAATCTCAAAATTGTTCGTATCGATGCCGAGCGCCAGTTGTTGCTGGTGATGGGCGCTGTTCCAGGTGCTCCTGGCGGCGATGTTGTCGTGCGTCCGGCAGTGAAGGCAGGTGCATAATGGAATTGAAAGTCATTAGCGAAAACGGCAAGGCGGCGGCAAGCGTGAACGCGTCCGACGATTTGTTCGGGCGTGAATATAACGAAACGCTGGTGCACCAACTGGTTACGGCCTATCAGGCCAACGCCCGTTCTGCCAACAGCAAGCAAAAAGGCCGTAGCGAGATCGCCAAATCCACGCGCAAGCCATTCGCCCAAAAGGGTACCGGCCGTGCGCGTGCGGGTATGGCGTCCAGCCCGTTGTGGCGCGGGGGCGGCAAGATTTTCCCGAACAGCCCGGATCAAAACTACACCCAGAAGATCAATCGCAAGATGTACCGCGCGGGTCTGGCCTCCATCTACTCGCAACTGGTGCGCGATGGTCGCTTGAGCGTGGTTGATGCTTTGTCGGTGGAAGCTCCCAAGACGAAATTGCTGGCGCAAAAGATCAAGGCTATGGGCTTGGATCGCGTCCTGATTATCACTGACAGCATGGATGAAAATCTGTATCTGTCGTCGCGCAACCTGCCAAACGTGCTGGTGGTTGAGGCGCATCAGGCCGATCCCGTCAGTCTGGTGCGTTTCCCCAAGGTTTTGGTGACACGTGGGGCGATCGCAAAAATCGAGGAGATGCTGGCATGAGCGCACAAAAAATCAATGAAGAGCGTTTGCTGAATATCCTGTTGGCGCCACAAATCTCCGAGAAGGCGACTTTTGTTGCGGAGAAGAATGAGCAGGTGATTTTCCGTGTGGCCTCCGATGCTACCAAGCCGGAAGTCAAGGCGGCGGTCGAAAAGCTGTTCAACGTTACGGTTGACAGCGTCCAGATTGCCAACGTAAAGGGCAAGCAAAAGCGTTTCGGCCGCTACGTCGGTCGTCGTCAGGACTGGAAGAAGGCCTACGTGAGTCTGGCAGCCGGTCAGGAAATCAACTTTGCTGCAAGCGAGCAGGGGTAAAACATGGCATTGATCAAACTCAAACCGACATCTCCGGGAACTCGTGCAGTTGTGCGCGTGGTGACACCGGAATTGCACAAGGGCAAGCCTGAAGCGTCGTTGCTGGAAAAGAAGACCAGGACCGCTGGGCGCAACCATAATGGCCACATCACCACGCGTCACATGGGTGGCGGACACAAGAAGCATTATCGCCTGGTGGATTTCAAGCGCGACAAGGATGGAATCCCGGCAAAAGTCGAGCGTCTGGAATACGATCCGAACCGTAGTGCGCACTTGGCATTGCTGGTATATGCAGACGGCGAGCGCCGTTACATCATCGCTCCCAAGGGGATTTTCGCAGGGGCTCAGTTGATGAGCGGTCCGGAAGCGCCGATCAAGGCTGGCAATGCGTTGCCTTTGCGGAACATTCCGGTCGGTTCGACTATTCATGCGATCGAGATGTTGCCCAGCAAAGGTGCTCAATTGGCCCGTTCAGCGGGGGCTTCCGTACAGTTGCTGGCGCGTGAGGGTAGCTATGCCCAGCTGCGTTTGCGTTCTGGCGAAATCCGCAAGGTGCATGTCGATTGCCGCGCCACCATCGGTGAGGTGGGCAACGGCGAGCATTCCCTGCGTTCTATCGGCAAGGCAGGTGCAAATCGCTGGCGCGGCATTCGCCCGACAGTGCGCGGTGTGGCCATGAACCCGGTTGATCACCCGCACGGTGGTGGCGAGGGCAAAACTGCAGCGGGTCGTCATCCGGTCAGCCCGTGGGGTGTACCAGCCAAGGGCTTCCGTACGCGTCGTAACAAGCGGACTAGCGGCATGATCGTGCGCCGTCGCTTTCAGGTTTAAGGGGTAATAGATATGGCACGTTCAGTTAAAAAAGGCCCGTTCGTCGATCTGCATCTGATGAAGAAAGTGGAGGCGGTGCGTACAACCAACGACAAGCGTCCAATCAAGACGTGGTCGCGCCGTTCCACGGTGCTGCCTGAGTTCGTCGGTTTGACGATTGCCGTGCACAACGGCAAGCAGCATGTTCCGGTGTATGTTTCCGAGAACATGGTCGGCCACAAACTTGGCGAATTTTCCTTGACCCGCACTTTCAAAGGTCACGCTGCCGATAAAAAAGCAGTCGCCAAGAAATAAGGAGACATGATGAGTACAAAAGCAGTCATCCGTGGTGTTCGCCTGTCGGCACAGAAGGCCCGCCTGGTCGCTGACCAGATTCGCGGTCTGCCGGTCGCGCAAGCCTTGAATATTCTGGCGTTCAGCCCGAAAAAAGGCGGTGGCATCATCAAGAAGGCACTTGATTCCGCGATTGCCAATGCTGAGCACAATGACGGCGCGGACATCGACGAGTTGAAGGTCACCACCATCTATGTGGACAAGGGTACTTCTCTGAAGCGCATGATTCCGCGAGCCAAAGGGCGCGGAACTGGCATTGAGAAGCAAACCTGCCACATTACGATCACAGTCGGGAGCTAAAGCATGGGTCAGAAAATTCATCCAATCGGGTTCCGTCTGAGTGTTCAGAAGAACTGGAGCTCCAAGTGGTATTCCAATAGCAAGCACTTCTCCGAATTGCTGCTGAAGGATATCGAAGTGCGTGACTATTTGAAGAAAAAACTGGCCGGTGCCGGGGTTTCCAAGATTGTCATCGAACGGCCCGCAAAGAACGCCAAAATCACTATTTACACTGCCCGTCCGGGTGTGGTGATCGGCAAAAAAGGTGAGGACATCGAGGTGTTGCGCAATGAGTTGAAGAAGCGCATGGGCTTGCCTGATGTCGGTTTGAATATCGAAGAGGTGCGTAAGCCGGAAGTGGATGCGCAGTTGATTGCTGACTCCATTACCCAGCAACTCGAGAAACGCATCATGTTCCGCCGTGCCATGAAGCGCGCGATGCAAAACGCGATGCGTCTGGGTGCGCAAGGTATCAAGATCATGAGTTCCGGCCGTTTGAACGGTATCGAGATCGCGCGTACCGAGTGGTATCGCGAAGGCAGAGTGCCGTTGCATACACTGCGTGCCGATATCGACTATGGCACATCAGAGGCATTGACTACCTATGGCCTGATCGGGGTCAAGGTTTGGGTTTACAAGGGTGATCATCTGGCTGGGCAGCAGGAAGTTGCGGCTCCGGTCGTTGCAGAACCGGAAAAGAAAGTAAGAAAGTCGGGGGCAAAACATGCTACAGCCAGCTAGAAGAAAATACCGCAAGGAGCAGAAAGGCCGTAACACCGGCGTCGCGACTCGCGGCAACAAGGTCAGTTTCGGCGAATTCGGTCTGAAGGCCGTTGGTCGAGGACGGCTCACTGCTCGACAGATCGAGGCGGCTCGCCGCGCCATGACTCGTCACATCAAGCGCGGTGGGCGTATCTGGATTCGTATTTTCCCGGACAAGCCGATTTCCAAGAAGCCAGCCGAAGTGCGTATGGGTAATGGTAAGGGCAGTCCGGAGTACTACGTTGCCGAAATACAGCCAGGCAAGATGCTGTACGAGATGGATGGTGTGGATGAGGTGTTGGCGCGCGAGGCTTTCCAGTTGGCTTCTGCCAAGCTGCCAATTGCCACCACATTCGTGGTTAGACAGGTGGGGGCGTGATCATGAAGGCAAGTGAACTTAAGACCAAGTCGGTGGCCGATTTGCAGCAGGAGCTGCTGTCCCTGAACAAGGAGCAATTCGGCTTGCGCATGCAGGTGGCTACACAGCAATTGAGCAATACCAGCCAATTGACCAAGGTTCGCCGCAACATCGCACGTGTGAAAACGATATTGACAGAGAAGGGTGTGCAGCAATGAGTGCAACGAATCTGAAGCGTGAATTGACCGGGACTGTTGTCAGCAACAAGATGG
This sequence comes from Pseudomonadota bacterium, assembly GCA_021847165.1. Taxonomy (GTDB): domain Bacteria; phylum Pseudomonadota; class Gammaproteobacteria; order Burkholderiales; family Gallionellaceae; genus Sideroxyarcus. Next base: position 9,889 of record JAJZUH010000034.1, on the reverse strand, counting down.
ACAAGACGGTCACCGTGCTGGTAGAGCGCAAGGTCAAGCATCCGGTGCTGGGCAAGGTGGTGCGCGTTTCCAAGAAATACCATGCGCACGATGAAAAGAATGAGTTCAATCAAGGGGACGTGGTTACCATAGAGGAAACCCGCCCAATGTCAAAAACCAAGACTTGGCGCGTTTCCAAGTTGCTGGAAAAGGCTAACGAGATTTAATTCGATAATTAAAGCTTGTGCATTTCGGCAAGTTTGAATAGAATGCGCGGCTTCGTTTCACCGTCGCTTGCGGCGGCCTAACCCGAACGGGTTCCAAAACTAGCCGCCGCAGGCGGACAAAGTTGGAGATTGAAAAAATGATACAAATGCAGTCTGTTTTAAATGTGGCCGACAATACCGGCGCACGCTCTGTCATGTGCATTAAGGTGCTTGGTGGCTCAAAGCGTCGTTATGCTGGCGTCGGTGATGTGATCAAGGTCAGCATCCGTGATGCGGCTCCGCGTTCCCGCGTTAAAAAAGGCGAGGTTTATAGCGCTGTGGTGGTGCGTACTGCCAAGGGTGTGCGCCGTTCGGATGGATCATTGATCAAATTCGACGGCAATGCGGCTGTTTTGCTGAATAACAAGCTGGAGCCCATCGGTACTCGCATTTTTGGACCGGTGACTCGTGAACTGCGTAACGAGAAGTTCATGAAGATCGTCTCTCTGGCACCGGAAGTGCTGTAATCGGCAGTCGAGGAAAAATCATGCGCAAGATCAAAAAAAATGACGATGTGATCGTCATCACCGGTAAAGATAAGGGCAGTCGCGGCAGCGTGTTGAGCGTGCTGGATAACGATCATGTCCTGGTGAGTGGTATTAACAAGGTTAAAAAGCACCAGAAGCCGAATCCGGTGAAGGGTACGACGGGCGGTATCGTGGAAATGGAGAAGCCGATTCACATTTCCAATATCGCGATCTACAACGCGACTACCAAAAAGGCGGATCGTGTGGGCGTTAAGCAGCTGGAAGACGGTCGCAAAGTGCGAGTGTTCAAGTCCAGTGGCGAAGTGATTGCGTAAGGGGTAAGAGCATGGCTCGTTTAAACGACTACTACAAGAAGACGGTGGCGCCGCAGCTGATGAAGCAGTTTGGCTACAAATCCGTCATGGAAGTGCCGCGCATCGAGAAGATCACCCTTAACATGGGGGTTGGTGAGGCGGTGGCTGACAAGAAGGTGATGGATCACGCGGTCAGCGATATGCAGAAAATCGCCGGTCAGAAGCCGGTGGTGACCAAGTCGAAGAAGTCCATTGCTGGCTTCAAGATTCGCGAGAACTATCCGGTTGGCTGCAAAGTAACGTTGCGCCGCGACCGCATGTTTGAATTCCTGGATCGTTTGGTGACAATTGCTATTCCGCGCATTCGCGACTTCCGCGGTATTTCCGGAAAATCCTTTGATGGCCGTGGCAACTACAATATGGGCGTCAAAGAGCAGATCATTTTCCCGGAAATCGAGTACGACAAGATCGATGCATTGCGTGGCATGAACATCACGATCACGACTACAGCGAAGACCGACGAGGAGGCCAAAGCGCTTCTGTTGGCGTTCAAATTCCCATTGAAGAACTGAGGGTGATATGGCTAAGACTGCATTGATTAACCGCGAGCAGAAGCGTCGTGACGCAGTAAAGAAATTTGCTGCCAAGCGCGCTGAACTGAATGCGATTGCGACCAATATGTCGCTAAGCGAAGAAGAGCGCTTTGCTGCGCGTCAAAAATTGCAAGCGTTGCCGCGCAATTCCAGCCCGGTGCGTCTGCGTAACCGTTGTGCGCTGACCGGTCGTCCGCGGGGCACGTTCCGTAAGTTCGGATTGGGTCGTACCAAGTTGCGTGAGTACGCGATGCGCGGCGAAATCCCTGGTGTAGTCAAGGCAAGCTGGTAAGGGTGAATTTATGAGCATGAGTGATCCTATCTCCGATATGTTGACGCGTATTCGTAACGCGCAAATGGCGGAAAAAGTAACGGTGTCGATGCCTTCCTCCAAGATCAAGGCGGCCATCGCCAAGGTGTTGCAGGACGAAGGTTATGTTGACGGTTTCAAGGTTGTGACTAACGATGGCAAGCCCATGCTGGAAATCGGCCTTAAGTATTACGCCGATCGTCCGGTGATCGAAAAGATCCAGAGAGTGAGTCGTCCGGGATTGCGTGTATATAAGGGTAGCGAGGACATTCCGCGTGTGATGAATGGCTTGGGTATCGCTATCGTTTCCACCTCAAAGGGTCTGATGACAGACCGCAAGGCACGTGCCAATGGTATTGGCGGCGAAGTCCTGTGCATTGTCGCGTAAGGGGTAAGCATGTCTAGAGTCGCTAAAAATCCTATCGCTGTTCCCGCTGGCGTTGAAGTGACGGTGGCAGCCGATAAAATTTCTGTCAAGGGGCCGCTTGGCACACTGACGCAAGTATTGAAGGGTGATGTTGCTGTCGAGCGCCAGGGCGATGTCCTGCTGTGCAAGGCTACCAATGAATCTGCGCAAGCTGATGCTCAGTCCGGGACAATTCGTGCTTTGTTGGCGAACATGGTGGTTGGCGTCAGCAAAGGCTTTGAGCGCAAATTGACGCTGGTTGGCGTTGGTTACCGTGCGCAGGCCGCCGGTGATTCGGTTAATCTGACGCTGGGTTATTCGCATCCTGTGGTGCACAAGATGCCAAAGGGTGTGAAGGTTGCAACGCCAAGCCAGACCGAGATCGTGTTGACAGGTCCGGACAAGCAGCAAGTCGGACAAGTTGCCGCCGAGATTCGGGCATATCGCGAACCTGAGCCTTACAAGGGCAAAGGTGTGCGTTATTCCGACGAAGTGGTGATCCTGAAAGAAACCAAGAAGAAATAATCGAGGTTGATATGTTGAACAAGAATGAAGCGCGTCAGCGCAGAGCACGCAAGACCCGTGCAAGAATCGCTGAACAAAAGACCGTCCGGCTGGCGATCCATCGCACCAATTTGCATATCTATGCACAAGTGATCTCCGCCGATGGGGGCAGGGTGCTGGCAAGCGCATCTACGCTGGAAGCCGAAGTGCGCAAGAGTGTCGGCAATGGCGGCAATGCCGCCGCGGCAGCGGTGGTTGGCAAACGTATCGCCGAAAAGGCCAAGAGCGCAGGCGTGACGGCAGTGGCATTCGACCGTTCCGGCAACAAGTACCATGGTCGCATCAAGGCGCTGGCTGATGCTGCGCGCGAACATGGCTTGCAGTTCTAATCTGGGGTGAATCATGGCTAAAGCACAACAAGGCAAGAATCAGCAGCAAGAAGACAAGGGCGACGGCCTCATCGAAAAGATGATTCATGTCAACCGCGTGACCAAGGTGGTGAAGGGGGGGCGCATCATGGGCTTCGCTGCGCTGACAGTGGTTGGTGATGGCGATGGCCGCATCGGCATGGGCAAGGGCAAATCCAAGGAAGTGCCGGTGGCTGTGCAAAAGGCAATGGAAGAGTCCCGTCGCAAGCTGGTAAAGGTCAATCTGAAAGAAGGTACTCTGCATCATGCGGTGATTGGTCGTCACGGTGCGGCGAAGGTGTATATGCAGCCGGCATCCGAGGGTACTGGCATTATCGCGGGCGGCGCCATGCGTGCGGTTTTCGAAGCGGCCGGTGTGCGTAATGTGTTGGCTAAATGCATCGGTTCCAGTAATCCATATAACGTGGTGCGTGCCACGTTGAACGGATTGAAGGCGTTGAACTCGCCTGCCGAAATTGCTGCAAAGCGCGGCAAGAGCGTAGAAGAAATCACGGGGTAAGCCATGGCACAAGCTAAAACGGCGCAAGCCAAGAAATTGAAAGTGACGCTGGTGAAAAGCATTATCGGCACCAAAGAGTCCCATCGCGCGACTGTGCGCGGTTTGGGCCTGCGTCGCATGCACCATACCGTCGAAGTGGAAGATACTCCGGCAGTGCGTGGCATGATTAATAAAGTGTATTACCTGGTCAAGTGCGAGGCGTAAATGCAACTCAATCAAATTAAACCTGCTGCTGGTTCCAAACATGCCAAGCGTCGCGTGGGTCGTGGCATCGGTTCCGGTCTGGGCAAGACGGCTGGTCGCGGTCATAAGGGGCAGAAATCTCGTTCCGGCGGTTTTCATAAGGTCGGTTTCGAGGGGGGGCAGATGCCGCTGCAGCGCCGCCTGCCCAAGCGTGGCTTCGTATCTTTGACGCGAGATGACACTGCGCAAGTGCGTTTGTCCGACCTGCAAAAGCTGCCGGTTGACACCATTGATCTTCTGGCGTTGAAACAGGCGGGTATGGTTCCGGCGTCCGCTTTAACTGCCAAGGTTGTGTTGTCGGGCGAGATTCAGCGTGCGGTGAAGTTGCAAGGCCTGCTGTTGACCAAGGGTGCACGAGCTGCAGTTGAAGCGGCTGGCGGCAGCATCGCTGAATAAGGGTAATCTGTGAACAAGGCTGTGAGCAAAAGTAAGTACGGTGATCTGGGGCAGCGACTCTGGTTCCTGCTGCTTGCATTGATCGTCTACCGGATCGGAGCGCATATCCCGGTTCCGGGTATCGATCCGAATGTGCTGGCGGATCTGTTCAAATCGCAAAAGGGCGGCATTCTCGGCATGTTCAACATGTTCTCGGGTGGTGCCTTGTCGCGATTTACCATATTTGCGCTGGGCATCATGCCCTATATTTCCGCCTCCATCATCATGCAGTTGGCTGCGATTGCGGTTCCGCAGCTTGAACAGCTGAAGAAAGAGGGTGAAGCCGGCCGCCGCAAGATCACGCAGTACACCCGCTATGGCACCTTGTTGCTGGCGCTGTTCCAGGCGTTTGGCATTTCGGTGGCGTTGCAGTCGCAGGCGGGCTTGGTGTTGCATCCTGGTTCCATGTTCCAGATGACAACCGTGGTGACTCTGGTTACAGGAACGATGTTCCTCATGTGGCTGGGTGAGCAGATCACCGAGCGTGGCTTGGGTAACGGTATCTCGCTGATCATTTTCGCCGGTATTGCCGCGGGTTTGCCGAATGCACTGGGCAATACCCTGGAGATGGCGCGCACAGGGGCATTTTCTATTCCTTTGGTGCTGACTCTTTTCATCGGCGCGATACTGGTGACGGGGCTGGTGGTTTTCGTCGAGCGCGGGCAACGCAAGATCTTGGTTAACTATGCCAAGCGTCAAGTGGGCAACAAAGTGTATGGTGGGCAAAGTTCTCACTTGCCGTTGAAGCTGAACATGGCTGGTGTTATTCCGCCTATCTTCGCTTCCAGCATAATTCTGTTCCCGGCGACATTGGCTGGGTGGTTTGGCTCCGGTCAGAATATGACCTGGTTGAAAGATGTGAGTGAAAAGCTGTCGCCAGGGCAGCCGATATACGTGCTGTTCTATGCTGCAGCAATCATATTCTTCTGCTTCTTTTACACGGCTTTGGTATTCAGCCCGAAAGAGACGGCAGACAACCTGAAGAAAAGCGGTGCTTTCCTGCCAGGTATCCGTCCCGGTGAGCAGACGGCACGCTATGTCGAGAAGATCATGCTGCGTTTGACCCTGGTGGGTGCGGTGTATATCACCTTGGTATGTTTGCTGCCCGAGTTCCTGGTGGTGAAGTGGAATGTCCCATTCTATTTCGGCGGCACCTCGCTGCTGATCCTGGTGGTGGTGACCATGGATTTCATGGCTCAGGTGCAATCGTACATGATGACGCACCAGTATGAGAATTTGTTGAAGAAAGCCAATTTCAAGGCTGGGTTGACGCGATAAATGGCGAAAGAAGACGTCATCCAGATGCAGGGTGAAGTTGAGGAGTCCCTGCCCAACGCAACATTCCGGGTGAAGTTGGAAAATGGCTTTGTTGTTCTTGGCCATATTTCTGGCAAGATGCGTATGCATTACATACGCATTCTGCCTGGTGACAAGGTGACAGTCGAAGTGTCACCCTACGATTTGAGCAAGGCGCGTATCGTTTTCCGCGCCAAGTAAGTTGAGAGAAGCAAGGAGAAGCAAATGAAAGTGCAAGCGTCCGTGAAAAAGGTGTGCCGCAACTGCAAGATCGTGCGTCGCAATCGCGTGGTTCGTGTGATCTGCAGCAGCGATCCGCGTCACAAACAGCGCCAGGGCTGATTGAGTTAAATCGCCTCTGGATGGTACAATTTACGACTTTTGAATAAATAGGGTAGCTGCATGGCTCGTATTGCCGGTGTAAACATTCCAAACCATCAACACGCCGAGATCGCATTGACCGCGATCTATGGCATTGGGCGCACTCGCGCGCAGCAAATTTGCGCTGCAGCCGGTGTCGTCACTTCCACCAAAATCAAGGATATCAGCGATTCCGACATGGAAAAGCTGCGCGACGAAGTCGCAAAGTTTACGGTGGAAGGTGATCTGCGCCGTGAAATCTCCATGAACATCAAGCGTCTGATGGATCTGGGGTGCTATCGTGGCCTGCGCCATCGTCGTGGTTTGCCGTGCCGTGGTCAGCGTACCCGTACCAATGCACGTACCCGCAAAGGGCCGCGCAAGTCCATCGCCGGCGCGAAGAAGTAATTTAGTAGAGGAACTAAGACATGGCAAAGCCCAGCACGAGAGTGCGCAAAAAAGTTAAGAAGAACGTTGCCGAAGGTATAGCGCACGTACATGCTTCCTTCAATAACACCATCGTGACCATTACTGACCGTCAAGGTAATGCCTTGGCTTGGTCTACCAGCGGCGGTAATGGCTTCAAAGGCTCTCGCAAGAGTACGCCTTTCGCTGCGCAGATTGCGGCGGAGCAAGCTGGCAAAACGGCGGTGGAGTGTGGGGTCAAGAATCTGGAAGTGCGTATCAAGGGCCCCGGCCCTGGTCGCGAATCCGCAGTGCGCGCGTTGAACGCGGCAGGTTTCAAAATCACCAGCATTTCGGACATTACGCCGGTACCGCACAACGGTTGCCGTCCTCCGAAAAAGCGTCGTATCTAAGGAGCATAGATCTTGGCTAGAAATCTAGATGCAAAGTGCCGCAAGTGCCGCCGCGAAGGCGAAAAGCTGTTCTTGAAGGCTGAAAAATGTTTCACTGACAAGTGCGCGGTGGAGCGCCGCGCCTACGCGCCAGGCCAGCATGGTCAAAAGAAGAACACCCGCCTGTCAGAATACGGTGGCCAGCTGCGTGAAAAGCAAAAGCTGCGTCGTATTTACGGCATGCTGGAGGGGCAGTTCCGCCTGACTTACAAGCGCGCTGAGCAATCCCGCGGCATCACTGGCGAAAGCCTGTTGCAACTCCTCGAATCGCGCCTGGATAACGTTGCGTATCGCATGGGCTTCGGTGGTTCGCGTGCAGAGGCCCGTCAGACCGTGCGCCACAATGGTGTGCTGGTGAACGGAAAACGCGTCAATATTCCATCTTTCCAGGTTCGTCCCGGCGATGTGGTTGAAGTCGCGGAAAAGTCGAAGGGGCAACTGCGTTTGAAATCCGCAGTCCAGGCTGCCGAACAGCGCGGCTTTCCGGAGTGGATCGAGGTGGATGCCAAGGCGTTCAAGGGAACCTTCAAAGCGGTTCCCCAGCGTTCTGAATTGCCTGCCACGATCAATGAGCATCTCGTGGTCGAGTTGTATTCCAAGTAATCCACGCGGAGTAGGATATGTCTAATAATTTGTTGAAACCTCGCATCATTGACGTTCAGCGCATTTCTGCCACCCAGGCGCGAGTGGTGATGGAGCCGTTCGAACGCGGTTATGGTCACACGCTGGGTAATGCCTTGCGTCGTGTCCTGCTGTCTTCCATGCCCGGCTATGCCGTGACGGAAGTCAAGATTGCGGGCGTGTTGCACGAATACTCTTCCATCGACGGCGTACAGGAAGACGTGGTCGAGATCCTGCTGAACCTCAAGGGGTTGGTGCTCAAACTGCACAATGCACGTGAAGCAACCTTGCATCTGCGCAAGTCTGGTGCCGGTGTAGTCACCGCTGCCGACATCGAAGTAGGTGCCGACACCGAAGTCATCAATCCTAACCATGTCATCGCTCACTTGGCCGCTGGCGGCAAGCTGGACATGGAAATCAAGGTCGAACAGGGTCGTGGTTATGTTTCCGCCATCTCGCGCATGCAGCCCGGTGCGACTCGCCCGGTTGGCCATATCGCTCTGGACGCTTCGTTCAGTCCGGTTTCCCGCGTAAGCTACGCAGTCGAAAGCGCCCGCGTCGAACAGCGCACCGATCTGGACAAGCTGATCATGGACATCGAAACCAACAGCGCCATCGATCCCGAAGAGGCCATCCGTTATGCCGCGCGCATCCTGGTGGACCAACTCTCCGTGTTCGCCGCTCTGGAAGGCACACCGGCTCCGGTCGAGAAGCCAGCTGCTCCAAAGGTCGATCCGATGTTGCTGCGTCCGGTCGATGACCTGGAACTGACACCGCGTTCGTCCAACTGCCTCAAGGCGCAAAGCATCCATTACATCGGCGACCTGATTCAGAACACCGAAGCAGATCTGTTGCGCACCCCGAATCTGGGCCGCAAATCGCTCAACGAGATCAAGCAAGTGCTGGCCGAGCATGGCCTGTCGCTGGGCATGAAGTTGGAAAACTGGACGGCAATGTCCGAGAAATAAGCTTCTTCAGCCGGGAGGCTGGATAGCAAGAGAGGAAAATCATGCGTCACCGTTTAGGACTTAGAAAACTTAACCGTACCAGCAGCCACCGTCTGGCGATGTTGCGCAACATGACCGTTTCGCTGCTGCGTCACGAAGTCATCAAGACAACCTTGCCAAAGGCAAAAGAACTGCGCCGCGTTGCCGAGCCTATCCTGACTTTGGGCAAGAATCCAAGCTTGGCCAATCGTCGTTTGGCCTTCGCCCGCCTGCGTGACCGCGAAATCGTCACCAAGCTGTTCGACGAGCTGGGTCCGCGCTATGCTGCTCGCAATGGCGGCTACTCGCGTATCCTGAAATTCGGCTTCCGCAAGGGCGACAATGCGCCGATGGCATTGGTCGAACTGATGGATCGCCCGGCGGATGCACAGCCGGTTGATGCCGGCGAATAAGCTGGAATTGCATTGACGCAATAAACAAGGCCGGACTTGATCCGGCCTTTTTGTTTTCACGCTGCTGGCTAGGCGAACCAGCGCAAAAAGGCGGCTGCAGAAATCGCGATGATTGCCAGCGCGGAAGTCGATGCCCATGTTTTGTTCTTGCCGCGCTCGCTCCAGTGCGCGCCTTGCCAGAGGTAGAGTGTTAGCAGCGCGACGCCAAGCGTGGCGCACACCATCTTGATCGCCAAGGCATCGATGGCGATCCCCGAGATATCAGGGAATTGATGGTAGTAATAATAGCTGACCATGCCGAAAGTGGCGCCGCTCGCGACCTGTGTCAGCCAGCCGACCAGTACCAGCCGTGCCAGCCTGTGGCGTGCCGCGTTATCGCGTAACTTGCTGGCAATCAGCGAACCAGCCACCGTCGCCACGGCGCCGAAATTGTGCACTACCTGGATTGCGCTGTAGCCCAGGTTTTGCGCTGCGCTCATTGTGCGGTCACATCTACACAGCTTTCCACGCCTGTCGGTGCATGCGATTTGGTATTCACGGTCAGGCAGATGTGATGCTTGCCGGCGGGCAAGGCATCAAGTTCGGCACTTCCTTTCGTCTCTCGCAGCACGTCAACGCGGTTGCCGTCGACATAGAGATGCAAGTGGTCACCGTTTGAACCGAGTGCGGCTTCATAGATAACGGGGGTCTTCTTGCTGGCGCTCACCATGGCGCCGTTCGCCGGGGAACTGATGCTGATCGAACCATCTGCGGCAAACGCAGAGGCGCATAGCAGAGACAAGACGATGGGGGCTAACCGGTTGATGTTCATGATCGTTCTCCTTGGATGGGTTATTGGAGCAAACGCATTGCCATCTAACATTAGCCAATTAAATTTGTCAAGTATTGTGCGGAAATGGCTGCGGATGCAAA
>JAJZUH010000204.1 GCA_021847165.1 Pseudomonadota bacterium | reverse complement strand
ATGACTCATTTCATGAACAACACGATGAAGGTGCAAATAATGCGGAAATACCAAACAGGAGAAGCAATATTGGCAGTAATGGTCGTGATGATGGCGGCCATCTGGCTAGTTAGCGGTCATACGGGCGGGATGGGAGGAATGATGGGACACGGCGCCCATACCGAAGAATTAGCAGAACCGCAGCAACCAACCGCGACGCTGACTCTACCCGTACCGGACCGACCTGCCGGAGGACGTCAGACCGAACGCCAACAATTAAGGGAACAATCGTGATCGAGATTATCCCCAACTGGCATCCGGTATTCGTGCATTTCCCGATTGCCTTTGCAACGGCATCCGTCTTCTTCCTTGTTGCCGCCAGATTGCTCAAGGACAAAACACTGGCTGCGCAGTGTCTGCATACAGGTCGCTGGATGTTGCGGGCCGCAGCGATTTTTGCCTGTATTGCGGTGGTGTTTGGCTGGCTGGCCTTCAACAGCGTCGAGCATGACGAGGCGGGTCATCTGGCCATGGCATTGCACCGTAATTGGGCATTGGGTGCGCTTGGCGCTCTGATATTGCTTGCCGTTTGGGATTTATCGTCCCGGCGAACTGCCAAACCGCCAACCGGCGGATTTTTGATTCTGCTGATCGGAGGATGGCTGTTGGTGATCAGCACCGCATGGCATGGTGGTGAATTGGTGTATCGCCACGGCTTGGGTGTGATGGCTTTACCCGACATGCATGACGAACAGGATGCAACGGCGCATGGCGCCGGGGGACACGAACATACCCATACGCACTAGATTACTGAATCTTGTTGATATGAAAGGAGGGGTTCCGAAAGCTAAATTGAGACTGGCAATTTGATTTTTTATCGCATGACTTTTATTAACCGAATGATCAGGAGAACAAAATGAAACTGAAGACAACATTGCTTGCGGCAATACTCGCTGCATTCGCCGCCTCTACCGTTTATGCAGCGGATGACGCCATGAGCAAAAAAGCCGATTCGCCTACAGCGGAGAAATCCGAAGCAAAGAAGCCGGTGAAGAAACACAGCCATCCTGCAGAAAAAGGCATACCGGCACAGGAATCCACGGCTGGCAAGAGTCATCGTGAGACCATGGATAAGGACATGCCGATGCATGATCACACGGAAGACAGACACTAGGCTTCACCCCCGGTGTGCAGCGAAGGACCGCTTTTGCACGGCACACCGGCCAAATGCATCTGAAACCGCGCATGCGGTTTCATGCAGGGCATGGCGCGCAACGGACAACTGAAATCAAGAGGTGAATACCATGACGGCCAAGGCTACCGATCCGGTTTGCAAAATGCAGGTCACGGCAGGGGGCGACACCCTTCATATCGATTACGCGGGCGAACGCCATTACTTTTGCTCGCACTATTGCCAGCAGCAATTCCGGGCAAACCCGACGGGCTACCTCGGGCCGCAAACGGCGGCGCCGGAACGCGCCGCAGTGTTGTATACCTGTCCAATGCACCCGGAAATCCGCTTGCCCTCTCCGGGCAATTGCCCCAAGTGCGGCATGACGCTGGAACCCGTGGAGCCTGCCATAACCCGATCGGGCAACATTGAATACACCTGCCCCATGCATCCGGAAATCGTGCGTCATGAGCCCGGCACTTGCCCGAAGTGCGGCATGGCACTGGAGCCGCGCAACGCTCCATCGGAAGACAATACCGAATTGAACGACATGACTCGCCGTTTCAAGGTGAGCACGGCGCTTGCATTGCCGGTATTCCTGATTGGAATGGTTGCCGATCTGGCGCCCCAGTTCGTGCCGGAAGCCGTTTCGATGCGCGCGGTGCAATGGCTGGAATTCGCGCTGGCGACCCCGGTGGTGCTTTGGGCTGGCTGGCTGATCTTCCAGCGCGGCTGGGCATCGGTCGTCAACCGCAGCCTCAACATGTTCAGCCTGATCGCGCTCGGCGTGGGCGTGGCATGGAGCTACAGCATAACGGCAATGCTGCTACCGGGAATCTTCCCGCCCGCCATGCGCAGCATGGGCGGGACGGTACCTGTCTATTTCGAAGCCGCCGCCGTGATCATGGCATTGGTGCTGCTCGGCCAAGTGATGGAATTGCGCGCGCGCAGCCAGACCAGCGCCGCAATCAAACTGCTGTTGGGGCTTGCTCCGAAATCGGCACGCATCGTGCGTGCCGACGGCAAAGAAGAAGACATCCCGCTGGAGCAGGTGCAGCCGGGCGACATATTGCGCGTGCGCCCCGGCGAGAAGGTGCCGGTTGATGGTGCAGTGCTGGAAGGCGCCAGTTCCCTGGATGAATCGATGGTCACCGGAGAATCCATCCCGGTAGAAAAGACGGCCGGTGCGCGATTGATCGGTGCCACGGTGAACGGCACCGGCAGCCTGTTGATGCGCGCCGAACGTGTCGGCTCCGATACTTTGCTGGCCCAGATCGTCCACATGGTGAGCGAAGCACAGCGCAGTCGTGCCCCGATCCAGAGACTGGCTGATGTCGTCGCCGCCTATTTCGTTCCGGCAGTGGTGCTGGCGGCGCTCGTCACACTGGCAGCATGGGGCATCTGGGGACCCGAACCGCGCCTGGCGCATGCGATTGTCAATGCCGTGGCCGTGCTGATCATCGCCTGTCCTTGCGCGCTGGGGCTGGCCACGCCGATGTCCATCATGGTCGGCACCGGGCGCGGTGCGCAGGCGGGCGTACTGATCAAGAATGCCGAAGCGCTGGAAACGATGGAGAAAGTGAACACGCTGGTGGTGGACAAGACCGGCA
>JAJZUH010000203.1 GCA_021847165.1 Pseudomonadota bacterium | reverse complement strand
CGATGTAAAAAGCATGCGCGCGGGAGATGTCTGCTACAATGCGCGCCGCAATTCCGTTTCAGTCTAGTTATTGCCGCCGATTCCGGTTCGCAGCACCCACCTCATTCAGCCTCAGACTGGCGCTCCTTCAGGGCGACAGGCCGTTTGTACCAGGAAAGAAAATTATGTCATTTGCATCCCTCGGCCTGTCCGAAGAAATCGTCCGCGCAGTTACCGAGCGCGGTTATACCGAACCCACGCCCATCCAGGCTCAGGCCATCCCGGTCATCCTGAAAGGCGGCGACCTGCTGGGCGGCGCGCAGACCGGTACCGGCAAGACGGCCGGCTTTACCTTGCCGTTGCTGCAACGACTGATGGCCAGGCCGGTCGCTGGCAAAGCGCACATCCGCGCACTGGTGCTCACGCCGACGCGCGAACTCGCTGCACAAGTGGAAGAAAGCGTGCGCGAATACGGAAAATATCTGCCGCTCAAATCTATGATGATGTTCGGCGGCGTCAACATCAATCCGCAGATCAAGCAACTGCACGGTCGCGTGGACATCCTGGTGGCGACGCCCGGACGCCTGCTTGACCATTTGCAGCAGAAGACCGTGGATCTTTCGCATGTCGAAATCCTGGTGCTGGACGAGGCCGACCGCATGCTGGACATGGGTTTCATCCGCGATATCAAGCGTGTCCTTGCGGTATTGCCCAAGCAACGGCAGAACCTTCTGTTCTCCGCCACCTTCTCCGACGAGATCAAACTGCTGGCAGATGGCCTGCTGAACAACCCGGCCCTGATCGAGGTGGCGCGCCGCAACGCCGCGAATGAATTGATCGAACAGCGCGTGTATCCCGTCGATCGCGAGCGCAAGCGCGAACTGCTGACGCATCTCATCAAGGAGCACAACTGGTTCCAGGTGCTGGTGTTCACCCGCACCAAGCACGGCGCGAACAGGCTGGCCGAGCAACTCGACAAGAGCGGCATTCCGGCGATGGCGATCCACGGCAACAAGAGCCAGGCGGCACGCACGCGGGCACTGGCAGAGTTCAAGACCGCCAAGCTGCAAGTTCTGGTGGCGACCGACATCGCCGCGCGCGGCATCGACATCAGCGAACTGCCGCATGTCGTCAACTTCGAACTGCCCAACGTGCCGGAAGATTACGTGCACCGCATCGGCCGCACCGGCCGCGCGGGCAGCAATGGCGAGGCAAGCTCGCTGGTATGCATCGACGAGAAGAAATTGCTGCACGATATCGAGCGGCTGATCAAGCGCGAGATTCCGGTGGTGCAAGTGCCCGGTTTCGAACCGGACCCGAGCATCAAGGCCGAACCCATTCTGAATGGATCGAACCGTGGTGCTGGCGGACGTGGCCAGGGGCAGGGACGCGGGCAATCCGCGCCGCGCAGCGCTGGCGGACAGCCCCGCACCGGTGGCACACCGCGCACGGGCGGCGGCAAACCGGCGGGCGGCGCAGGACGCGGCGGCGTGCCTTCATCGGCGCAACACCGCTCAGGCGGTCGCGGCCGTTAATCTCACTCCGTCCCTTCCCCCTGCAAGGAGGAGGGAATGAGGGCTCCCTTAAGGGTATTCAAAATGAACACAACCGTAACCAACGAAGATGCCATCGCCGCCACCAAGCTGTGGCTGGAAAAGGCGGTGATCGGTCTCAACCTGTGTCCGTTCGCCAAGAGCGTGCACGTCAAGGGGCAGATACGCTATTTCGTCAGCGCGGCGCAAACGCCGGAAGAATTGCTGAGCGACGTGTTGAAGGAGCTGGAACTGCTGGCCGAAACCAGCCGCGAAAAAATCGATACCACGCTGCTGATCCATCCGCACGTGCTGACGGATTTTCTCGATTACAACGATTTCCTCGAAGTGGTGGATGCCGCGCTGGAGGAGGTCGATCTGGCGGGCGAACTGCAGGTGGCGAGCATGCACCCGCAATACCAGTTCGCCGATACCGAACCGGATGACATCAGCAATTACACCAACCGCTCGCCGTACCCGACCCTGCACCTGATACGCGAAGCCAGTATCGACGAGGCCGTGGCTGCTTTTCCCGAAGCCGAGATGATCTTTGAGAAGAACATCGAGACCATGCGGAAGCTCGGGCACTCCGGCTGGGATGCGTTGGGGTTGGCGGCAGTACAGGCAGACAAGAAAGCAAGGTAAGAACATCGCTCCCTTCCGAACGGGAATGGCGATATAGTTGTTCGCATGAATACCCACGAAGACCACTCTTTTTCCACGCTTACCCCGGACCGGATACTCAATGCGCTGGAGAGCATCGGCCTGCGTTGCGACGGGCGCATGCTCGCACTCAACAGCTATGAGAACCGGGTGTACCAGATCGGCATTGAAGACCATGCCCCGCTGGTGGCCAAGTTCTATCGTCCCGCACGCTGGACGGACCAGGCCATCCTGGAGGAGCATGCCTTCGTGCAGGAGCTGGTCGAGCGCGAGATACCTGTTGTGCCCGCGCTGGCAGTCGCCGGCCAAACCTTGCACCACTTCGATGGCTTCCGTTTTTCGATCTTCACCAGGCACGGCGGCCGCGCGCCCGAGCTGGAAGATCGCGACACGCTGGAATGGCTGGGGCGCTTCCTCGGCCGCATCCATGCCGTCGGAGCACTCAAGGATTACCAGCATCGCCCGGTGTTGGGCATAGGGACATTCGGCGTGGAGCCGCGCGACTATCTGCTGGCGAGCGGATTCATTCCCGCGGACATCGAGGCAGCCTATCGCAGCGTGGCGCAACAGGCGCTGGATGGCGTAGGTCACTG
>JAJZUH010000202.1 GCA_021847165.1 Pseudomonadota bacterium | reverse complement strand
TGTCCGGCCATCCGGAAGCAAAACAGGAGTATCCCGCATGAACGCCCCTCTGGTATCCGTGCAGGATCTGAGCGTGCAATTCCACGGCCATCGCAACGCGAGCGCGCTCAACCAGGTCAGCTTCGAAATCGGGGAAGGCGAGGTGCTCGGGCTGCTGGGCGAATCCGGCTCCGGCAAGAGCGTCACCTTGCGCACGCTGTTGCGCCTGTACCCGGAACGCAATACACGCATCCGCGGGCACATCCGGGTCGACGGCAAGGATGTGCTGGCGCTCAAGGGGCGCGAGCTGGAGCTATACCGGGGCGGGACTGTCTCGATGGTGTTCCAGGAGCCGGGACTGGCCTTCGACCCGGTCTACACCATCGGCCGGCAGATCACTGAAGCCATACGCATACACGAAGCCGTGGACGAGAAAGCCGCACGCCGGCAGGCATTGCACATGCTCGACAGGGTGCAGATCCCGCAGGCGAAACAGCGCTTCGACGCCTACCCCGGCGAACTTTCGGGCGGCATGCGGCAGCGTGCCATGATCGCCCTCGCCCTGGCCTGCAAGCCGAAACTGTTGCTGGCGGATGAACCGACCACGGCACTGGATGCCTCGGTGCAGATACAGATCCTGCTGTTGTTGCGCGAACTGCAAAAAGAGACCGGCATGTCGGTGATCTTTGTCACCCACGACATCGGCGCGGCTGTGGAAGTGGCAGACCGTATCTCCGTCATGTATGCCGGCCGCATCGTCGAACAGGGGCCGGTGGCCGGGATCGTGCGCCAGCCGCGGCACCCTTACACCGCAGGCCTGCTGGCCTCCAGCGTGGGAATGGAGAATCGCGGGAAGGCCCTGGTGGCCGTGCCCGGCTCCCCGCCTGATCTGGCCAGCCTGCCGCCGGGTTGCAGTTTCGCTCCCCGCTGCGCCTATGCCAGCGAACAGTGCCGCCATGAGGTTCCGCCTATCCTCGGCGTCGGGAATAAATCCCTGGCCTGCTTTCAACCTGTGCTGCCGTTCGCGGAGGCTGCATGAGTTCCGGCGAAGAACTGGAAACCACCCGCAGCAGGGGCGGCCTCGCGAACGAGGTCTGCCGCAAGATCGCCGACGAGATCGTGCTGGGCAATTTCGCGCCGAGCACCCGCCTGGATGAAGCGAGCCTAGCCGAACGCTTCAACGTCTCGCGCACGCCGGTGCGCGAGGCCCTGAAGCAGTTGTCCATCATGGGGCTGGTGGAGTACCGGCCCAATCGCGGTTCCGTCGTAGCGACCATGACCCCCGAGAAGCTCGACCAGATGTTCGAGGCCATCGGCGAACTGGAGGCAGCCTGCGCGCGCCACGCAGCCCTGCGCATGACCGAGGCCGACCGGGCCCAGCTGCGGGAACTGCATGCCCAGGGGCGAGCAGCCATGCAGGCCGGGGACATGGACCGTTACGACGCGGCTAATCTTGAACTGCATACCACGATCATCCAAGGCTGTCATAATCCGGTACTGATCGATATCGCCATTAACCTGCGGCACCGCATGTCCCCTTTTCGGCGCACCCAGTTTCGCAACATGGAGCGCATGGGAGAATCGTTTGCGGAACACGCTGTGATCGTGGAAGCGATCCTGTCGCACGATGTGATCACCACTTACCGGGCCATGCGAACCCACTTGCTGTCCGCACGCAGCGCCACTACCCGGGCCGCACCGGTATGGGCAAGTCAGGCTGCCGACAGCAAGACAGACAAATGAAACGGAGATGCAATACACCATGAATCCCATCCTCGGCCGCCGGGGCGCCGTTGTCGCGCCCCACTCCCTCGCATCCCAGGCAGGTCTCGAGATTCTGCGCGATGGCGGCAACGCGATCGAAGCCACCATCGCCGTGGCCTCCACCCTGGCAGTTGTCTATCCCCACATGACCGGCATCGGCGGCGACGGTTTCTGGCTGCTGCACGCGCCGGGACAGTCCATGGAATCCATCGATGCGTGCGGCGCGGCCGGAACAAATGCCACCCGCGAGCTGTACAGCGGGCTGGACAGCATTCCATGGCGCGGTCCGCTGGCTGCCAATACCGTCGCCGGGACTGTTTCGGGCTGGGGCGCCGCATATGACTACAGCCGCACGCGCTGGGGGGGCCGCCTGCCGTTCGCACGCCTGCTGGAAAGCGCGATCCGCTATGCAAGGGACGGCTTTCCCGTGACCCGCAGCCAGGAGGAAAATACCCGTGCCAAACTCTCCGAACTCGTTGTCCAGCCCGGATTTTCCGCGGCTTTCCTGAATCATGAGCAAGTCCCGGCATATGGCCAGTGCCACCGCTTTCCATCCCTGGCGAACACGCTGGAACAATTGGCCCGTGCGGGAGCGGAAGATTTCTACCGTGGGGAACTGGCCCGGCAGATCGGGGCCGACCTCGCCGCCATCGGCAGCCCCGTCACCGCCGCCGACCTGGCCGGCCACCAGACCCGGATCAGACCGCCGCTGCAACTGCGCCTGTCCGATGCCACGGTGTACAACATGGCACCGCCGACCCAGGGACTGGCCTCGCTGCTGATCCTCGGCATCTACGACCGCATCCGCCTAAGCGGCTGGAACCCGGACAACGCGGAAGGCATTCATGCGCTGGTGGAAGCCACCAAGCAGGCTTTCCTGCTGCGCGACAAGCACGTGACCGATCCGGCACTCATGAAGATCGATCCTTCCGCCCTGTTAAGCGACAAAACGCTGGATGCGGCGGCTGCAGCCGTACCGCTGCAACACGCCAGCCCGTGGCCAGCCCCGGTCTCGGATGGCGATACCACCTGGATGGGC
>JAJZUH010000201.1 GCA_021847165.1 Pseudomonadota bacterium | reverse complement strand
ATCTACCAGAACAAGAAGTGAACGAACCGATCGCCGGGGCAGCCAGTGCTGCCCCGTGTCTTTCATCGCACTGGATAATTCAATCAACTCGAATGGAGCAGACAGGATGTTGAACTACCTCAAGACAGGCGCGCTGGTGTCGATCATCGCCTTAACGGCAACACCGGCCTGGGCCGGTAATTATGCGGAAGTGGCCAGATCGTCGCTCATCATCAATGCCGGCTATACAAAGGAAAAGAACGCTTGTACCTCGCCATGGTATACCGCCGTCATGAGCGGGACCGGGTGTTCGGAAGGCCATCAGGCATATCGCCTTGCCTATGATTACCAGTTCACGCCCACGTGGGGCATGGAAGTGAGCTACGGGGATTTCGGCAATGCCCAGGGACATGGCACGGTACTCATGACGGGCGTGCCTTACCAGTCTAACTGGTCCCTGAAGTCTGGAGGATGGGCCTTTGCCGGCACGGGCACCTTGCACCTGGGCGACTTCGTCTCGTTCTTTGGCAAGATCGGGGGCGCGCGCCCCGAGTTCCAGGAAAAGCTCAACACCAGCAACAACTACACCGGCGTGACGATCAACAATATCGGCATCGTCAACTCGGCCAAGAGTTCTTTGACCTACGGCGTCGGCTGCCAGATCGATATCAGCTCCAGCTTCGCCATTCGTGCGCAGTTCGAGAATTTCGGCACCTATGACGTATATGGCCAATATGGTATTCCGGGTACCGCAAAGGTGACCCTCACCATGGCATCGGCCGGCCTGGTTCTCAAGTTCTAACATTCAGCCCGGGCATCCAGGTTCGCGTTTCTTCTTCGGCATGGCGGATCGCGCGAGCGATGAGGCCTGCCGCAAGCATTCCGGACCTGATGCCGTTACTGCCTGCAGCACACCTGCAGCCGTTCCGCCCCTTCCGGCGTGTCATATATACCCGTAACTTTCCTCAACTATTGCGGTCTATATGTGCCCGTAACACCACAAATCAGGAGGTTCATCATGGCTCAACTCCATTTACCTCGCATGCCCCATTTCCTCGGATGGGAAACCTTGACGCACAGTCATATTTCGGTCCTGAAGCTGTTCTTCCTGTATGCATTGCCGCTGTCCGTGCTGCCGCCGGTGATGATCCATTACGCCGGCGTCACCTACGGCCCGCACGCAGGGATGGTGCTGAACAACATGCAACTGCAGACCATCGGCATCGTGTTCTTCATGGCCGAACTGGCGATGACCTTCCTGGTCGCCTGGGTCATCCAGCGACTGGGTGAAGTGGTGAGCATCAGGCCCACCTTCGAGGATGCCTACAAACTCGCGGTGGTGGTGCCGACGCCCTTATGGCTGGCACCGTTATTCCTGTTCATTCCCAGCGTGATCGTCAACGTCACGGCAGGCGCAGCGGCAATGATCCTCTCCGGCATGCTGATCTTCTTCAGCCTGCCGTCGATCCTCAAGGTCGAGGAAGAGGGACATGCCATGCTGCTGTCAGGCTCCATCCTGGCAGCCGGCATGGTGGCATGGGCCGCGATGATGTACCTCACGCTGCTCACCTGGAGTTTCGTCACCTCCAGCCTGCTGCTGATGCACTGAACCGGCAGCAGCCCGGCAAGCGGCAGAGCGGGGAAGGCGCAAGTCTTCCCCGTTTTTTTGCGCCGCATGCCCAAGGACGCTCGGAATTGACATCAGAACGTTCGTTCTGTATCTTCGGCAGGATGTATTTCATGCATGGGGTAGCGCAAACAAGCGTTTCCGGTGCGGCGCGACGGCTTGAATCAGGATTCAACTGTCTCTCGAAGTGATTGATCTGATTAATGTATTGACTGAGGAGATTTAGATGTCAGAGGTGAAGAAGGTTAAATTGACGCCCGACGAGATTCGCACTGCGAAGAACGCGGCCGAAGCAGCAAAGACTTTGACCCTCGCCAACAAATCGATGCACGCAGCCAACCAGGCAGCGGCAGAAGCCCGGCAGGCACTGGAAGCCAGGCAGATCATCGCAGCGCAAAAGGAAGCCGCCGCCCATGCAGCGCAATCCGCTTATGCGGCAGCGGTAGAGAAGCAGGCCAGCGCCGAGCAGCAGATGCGCGCCGCGCAGGAGGCCGGCGAAAAGGCACGCGCCGATGCCGAGGCGGCCAGGATCGCCCGTCTGCAGGCGGCGCAGGAAGCCGCTGCCGCCAAAGCTCTGGCAAAAGAACAGGCAAGGCTGCGCGCGCTGGAAGCGGCCGCAGCCAAACAGGCGGCGGCAGAAGCCAGGAAAAGAGCGGCGGAGGAAGCTGCTGCGCTGAAACAAGCGCAGGCCGTGGCCAGAAAGCGGGCGGCCGAAGAGGCGGCGGCGCTGAAGCAGGCCGAGGCAGCGGCGAAGAAGTTAGCCGCCCAGCAGGCCGCAGCAGCGAAGCAGGCAGCAGCCGAAGCCAAGAAGCTGGCGGCACAACAAGCAGCGGCAGCGAAGAAAGCCGAGGCTGAGGCGAAGCAGCAGGCCGCTGCAGAAGCCGCTGCGCTGAAGAAGGCGGAAGCGGAAGCCAGAAAGCTCGCCGCACAGCAGGCCGCCGCTGCCAGGAAAGCCGAAGCAGAAGCGAAGAAGCAGGCAGCCGCCGAAGCGGCCGCGCTGAAGAAGGCAGAGGCCGAAGCAAAGAAGATCGAGGCCGCAGCAATGAAGCAAGCTGCCGCCGAAGCGGCGGCGCAGAAAAAGGCCGAAGCGGAAGCGCGCAAGCTGGCCGCGCAACAAGCCGCAGCCGAAAAGAAAGCGGAGGCCGAAGCCAGAAAGCAGGCCGCGCTGGAAGCGGCCGCGATCA
>JAJZUH010000200.1 GCA_021847165.1 Pseudomonadota bacterium | reverse complement strand
CTCATCGGCAATGCGCTCGACCGCAACCTGTTGCTGGTCGTGCTGTCGGTGACGGTCTTCATCGCGCTGTTCCGCTATCTCAAGTTGATGCTGTTCCTGTCGGTCTCGATCCTGGCCATCGGCGCCAACCTGCCGGATCAGCTGGCCGCCCAACTCGGCATCAGCCGCCCTGCGATGATCGTGGCCTCCGGCATGCTGGTGGTCGTTGCACTGCTGTACAAGCTGTATCAGCAGCGCAGGCAGGCCGGCGAAGCCGCCGCGCACGAAGGTGTCAGCGAAGCAACGATGGAGGTGCCGGTGTCCGTGAGCCACCTGCGCGACACCCTCGATTCCCGCCTCTCCATCCTCTCGGCCATCCGGAACGGCGATTTTGCCGCCCTGCACCAGTTGCTCATCTCGGATGTGGAGGTGAATTTCAGCCAGGACGGCCAGATCCCGCTCTTCCTCGCCATCGAGAAAGGCAATGCCGATATCGTCCTGCTGTTGCTGATCCATGGGGCGAAGCTCAGGATCAGGAACCAGTACGGGCAGACGCCCACCGACCTGGCGCTGAAGCTCCGGTTTGCGCGCATCGCCAAGATCCTGCATTACGCCGAGACGCAGAACATGGCCATCCAGAACCGCGCCGTCTATACGTCGCAGCAGACGAGGAAGATGGCCGTGCTGTTTGCCGACATCTGCGGCAGCACGGCGTTGTACGACCAGCTGGGCAACGAGGCAGCGCTGAACATGATCACGCGCACGCTGAACCTGCTGAAACAGGAAGTCGCCAGCCACAAGGGCACGCTGATCAAGACCATCGGGGATGAAATCATGTGCACGTTCCCCAACGCCGCACGGGCGGCCCAGGCGGCCCGCGCCATGCACCTGGTACTCGAGGCCGAGAAACCCGGCGGCGAGCAGCCGATCGCGGTGCGCATCGGCCTGCATTTCGGCGATGTCATCCTCAAGGCCAACGACGTGTTCGGCGATACCGTGAATATCGCCGCGCGCATCGCCTCGATCACGCGCGCGCGGCAGATCATGACCACGCAGGAAGTCATCGACGTCCTGCCGCCGGAACTGGGCCACAAGGCGATTCCCATCACCCGCGCGTCGTTCCGCGGCAAGCAGGATGCGCTGGAGGTGTTCCAGCTGGTGTGGGAAGCCGACGATACGCAGACCCGCCGCATCGGCGATTCGACCACGCGCAGACCCGACGCGGGCAGCGGTACCCTGGACATGCAGCACAACGCGCTGGCGACCGCGCCGATCTGACCGGGCAGCGCCTGCCGGGCTTTCGTTTTGCGGCGCACGCTCGCCAGCCAATGCGTGATCGCGCATAATAGCGGCACGGGCACACCTCACCCACGCACCGAATCACCCACACCGGCATGGCAGACGACATCTTTCTGTTTCTGATACACCTCGGCATCACCGCGCTATCGCTCTGGCTGGCCAGCTTCATCTTCCGCGGCATCAAGTTCGCCAACAACGGCGCATTGGTGATGGCCGCGCTGCTGCTGGGCCTGGCCAACGCCTTCATCCGGCCGATCATCATCTTCCTGACCTTTCCGCTGACGATCGTCACTTTCGGCTTGTTCCTGCTGGTGATCAATGCGCTGATGATGATGTTCGTCTCTTCGGCGGTGCCGGGCTTCAAGGTGTCCGGATTCTGGACCGCCTTCTTCGCCAGCATCTTCATCGCGGTGCTCAGCTTCTTCGTCGGCCTGTTCATCTTCCAGTCCGGCGACCATCCGATCGTCATGCCGACGCAGCCGGGCCTGACCTACTCCTGATGCATGAAAAAAACCGCCCCGACCAAGGATGAGATCGCGCTGCTGGCGCCGTTCGCCGGCCTCACGCTGGAGCGCATCCATGTGCCCGCCAGCAGCCCGGAATTCGCCGCTGCCGCGGCGGCGATCAAGGCGGCGGGCATCGTCGGTTTCGATACCGAATCCAGACCGACGTTCGTCACCGGCGACGTGAGCGAGGGGCCGCACGTGGTGCAGTTCGCCCTGCACGACCGGGCCTACCTGTTCCAGCTGCATCGGGCGGACGGACATCCCTTTCTGGTCGAGTTGCTGCAGTCGGAGCAGCTCATCAAGGTCGGCTTCGGCCTCAGGTCGGATAGCAGCCACATCTATGCAAAACTGGGGGTGCGGTTTGGCGGCGTGGTGGATCTGAATACGGTGTTCAGCATGCAGGGCTACCGCAAGGAGATGGGCGCCCGGGCGGCAGTGGGACTGGTGTTGCAGCGGCGCTTTGCCAAATCGAAGAAGATCACCACCACCAACTGGTCGCAGCCGGAACTCACGCCGCAGCAGATGCTCTACGCGGCCAACGATGCCTACGCCGCGCTCAAGGTGCTGGAGGCGCTCAACCTGCCGCGCGAAGCGCTGCCGCTGATGGGGCAGCCCCGCCCGGACAACGTTCCCAAGGCCGATTTATTGGAGTAGCATGAATTCTCCTTAACACGATAAGGAGTCCGATCATGCCCCACTCACATCACTCCAGCCGGGACAAAGACACGAAGAAGAAGCCGTTGATGACGCCGAAGGAAAAACGGGCGGCCAAACATGCGAAGAAGCACAGTCAGGATGTCCAGCCGCTGATCACGCAACCGGTGACACATTGATTGAAAAAGCCCGGCGCTGCCGGGCTTTTTGTTTTGCCGGATCGCGAGTGCCGGATCCGATGCTCACTTCACCACTTTCGGTTCGACCACCCGGATCACCTCGCCCTCGAACACGGCGTCATTGCTTGCCGTCGCTTCGGCCCGCGCCGCACAAGAGTGCAGGTCGCGCATCTGCTTGCGCAGTTC
>JAJZUH010000199.1 GCA_021847165.1 Pseudomonadota bacterium | reverse complement strand
AGCACCACCGCCAGCAGGTAACCGTCGACCACTTCGACGATGTGCGACACGGTGCTGTCATGCAGGGCCTTGCGCGCCTCGTCCGTCATGCCCGCGTCGGCATAATGGACAGTGTGCTGCACCAGCATCACGACATCCACAGTCGCCATGTAGAAAATGGCAAAGCTGGCGAACAGGCTGCCCAATACCGCCAGGAAAATGACGAAACGGCTGTTCCACAGCGAACCTTCAAGCAAAGATTCAATAAATTTCACGACTCCCTCCTAATCAATCCGGTCTGACAAAACCTCGGCGGCGCGCATTAGAGCGCAAAAGCCCAAGGGCGGCAATACGTCATGTGCTCTTGTTCCATATATCGTGCAGGGTCAGGCCCTTGGGTTCGTTCATGCGCCTCTCCAGGGATACAAACCAGGCCTTGATGTCGCCGTCGCCGGCATGTTTCGGCAGCGTGGCCACATCCAGCAAGAATAGTTTCAGCAGTTCGCTCAACTCGACCGCTTCCGGCGCACGCACCATGCTCCAGCCGAAACCCGACAATTTTCCCACGATCCGGGCCTTCACCAGTTTTTCCAGGATGCGTTCGACATCGTCGTAACCGATATGCAGATGACGAGACAATCCCGGCAGGGTCTGCACCTCGCCCTTGCCCAGCCCCTTGTGCATCAGCTTGAGTATCCCGACCGCGTAATAGAGCTTGGCCGCCTGGTCCAGGCGCAGGGAATGCGTGCTGCGCCAGTGCGAAAGCGAAGCGGTGATGATCGCGCCGAACAGGACCGTGATCCAGGAAAAATAGATCCACATCAGGAAGATCGGCACGCTGGCGAAAGCGCCATATACCAGCTTGTATGTCGGAAAGTGCGCGATATAGAAAGCGAAAGCTCGGTTCATCGACTCGAATGCCACGGCCGCGATCAGCCCGCCGATCAAGGCATGGCGCATCGGCACATAACGATTGGGCACCACGCGGAACAGCAAGGTAAAGGCCGCAGTGGTCAATACGACCGGGACCATCTTCAGCGCATCCATGCCGACCGAGGGAACATGCTTCGCATACTCGGCCGAGAATCCGACCAGCCAGGATGTGAGCGACAGACTGCCGCCAACCAGCAACGGCGCCAGCGTCAGCACCGCCCAGTACACCAGCACCCGCTGCAGCAGGCTGCGTGGGCGCGACACGCGCCAGATCATGTTGAAGGCGTTGTCTATGGTCAGCATCATCAGCATCGCGGTCACGGCCAGGAATGCGATACCCACCGCCGTCAGGCGCGAGGCACTCTCGGCAAACTGCTCCATGTAACCGGTAATGATCCTGCCGCCGGTCTCCGGCACCATGTTCATCAGAATGAACTGCTTGACCGGCGTGGAGAATTCGTTGAATACCGGAAAGGCAGAAAACAGCGTCAATGCAATGGTGATGAGTGGAACGACCGACAGCAGGGTAGTGAAAGTCAGGCTGGCCGCCATCTGCGTACACCTGTCCTCCTGCAGGCGCACGGTGACATAGCGCAGGAAGCGAAAGGAATCGATGATGCCGAAATTGGGGAGTTTCAGATCCGGAAGTTTCATATACCCAGGTTACGCAATACAATGTGTCAATGATACCCGACAAAGCCGATCCGCAAGCCACGGCCCGTGCAGCCCGGCAACTGCTGCGCGCCCACCGCTACGGCGCGCTCAGCACGCTGTCGAAAAAGTTCGACGGGCATCCTTTCGGTTCCATTACACCGTACCTGGTCGATCACGACGGCTGCCTGCTCATCCTCATCAGTGCGCTGGCGGAACATACCAGGAACATCCAGCACGACTCCCGCGTCAGTCTCATCACCCACAACCAGGAGGATGCGCACATCCAGGCGCAAGGACGAATCACCGTGATCGGTACAGCGACGCCAGTCGCAGAGCGCAAGCAAGCGGAGAAACGCTACCTGCGTTATTTCCCCGAAGCGCAGACTTATGTCGGCATGGGAGATTTCGCGTTCTATCGCATCGCGCCGCAGATGCTGCGCTATATCGGCGGCTTCGGCGACATCCACTGGGTGAAAGCCGACAGATACCGGCCGCCCGACACTCCGCTGTCTGCGGAAGAAGACGCCTTGCTGGACAGGGTCAACGCCGCTCGGCCCGCTGCGCATGGCATGGTCATCGGCATCGATTGCGACGGTTACGACGTGCGCCTGAACGAGCACACGCTGCGCCACTCTTTCCCCGTCCCGGCGTCCGATGCAGCGCAGGCGCTGGCCATGCTGGGACAGTAGGCCGGAAAACGGGTTTCCCGACGAAGGCCCCGTCAGGCCGCCGGACTACCCACGCACCCCCCTGAGTTGCACGGACTGGTCTGTCTCAGCAGGAGCGGAGTCCTGCACGCCCGACTGCTGCGGCTTCGGATCGACCTTCTTTGCACTAGCCTTGCTCACGGCCCTGCCTTTCCGTTTCTGCGGCGTCGTATCCTGTTTTTCCGCCGTCATCGGCTGAGCGGCAGATTGTACCGGCCCGGCGGCAGCATCCGGCCCGGCTCCTTGCGCGCCGCACGGCAACGTCGTGCCTGCCAGCAGCAATAAACCGATCATGGAAAATCTCATTGCAACATCCTTTACGCCAGGCCGTTACAACTGCGGATGTGCCCGCACTGCTCCGGCATCCAGCTTGTTCAGCGCATTCAGGTAGGCCTTGGCGGAAGCCACCACGATATCGGTATCGGCCCCCTGGCCATTGACCACGCGCCCGCCCTTGGACAGGCGCACCGTCACTTCGCCCTGCGCATCGGTGCCGCTGGTGATGTTGTTGACCGAATACAGCAGCAATTCGGTATCGCTCTTCACAATCTGCTCGATCGCCTTGAACGTCGC
>JAJZUH010000033.1 GCA_021847165.1 Pseudomonadota bacterium | reverse complement strand
GCATTGCATTCACACCCATTTGGAGAATATGGCACAATGCGTCCCCTACAGGGTTTCACGTGCTGGCACATTTTCTGCTGCGCCACGCTTGTTTCACTAAATAGTTTTCGTTTCAAAAATCGCAGCGTCTTAAATTTTCATGGGAGATTCGAGTATGTCCAAGACAGCCGCCGACGTTCTGAAGCTGGTTAAGGAACAAGGCATCAAATTTGTAGATTTCCGTTTCACTGACACCAAAGGCAAGGAACAGCACGTTGGCGTTCCGGTTTCCCATTTCGATGCCGACAAGTTCGAAACCGGCCACGCTTTCGACGGCTCCTCCATCGCCGGCTGGAAGGGCATCCAGGCTTCCGACATGCTGCTGATGCCGGATCCCGAATCTGCCTATGTCGATCCGTTCTACGACGAGCCCACCCTGGTGCTGACCTGCGACGTGATCGAGCCCACCGACGGCAAGGGCTACGACCGCGACCCCCGCTCCATCGCCAAGCGCGCTGAAGCCTACCTGAAGTCTTCCGGCATCGGCGACACCGCCTACTTCGGTCCGGAACCCGAATTCTTCATCTTCGACTCCGTGCAATGGCACGTCGACATGTCCGGCTGCGGCGTGAAGATCAATTCCGAGGAAGGCGCCTGGGCAACCGGCCACGCCTTCGAAGGCGGCAACACCGGCCACCGTCCGGCAGTCAAGGGCGGTTACTTCCCCGTTCCTCCCGTTGACAGCCTGAACGACATCCGCGCTGCCATGGTGATCGCGCTGGAAGAGATCGGCATCCCGGTCGAAGTGCACCACCACGAAGTGGCGAACGCCGGCCAGTGCGAGATCGGCACCCGGTTCAACACGCTGGTCCGCCGTGCCGACTGGACCCAGACCCAGAAGTACGTGATCCAGAACGTGGCGCACCAGTACGGCAAGACTGCCACCTTCATGCCCAAGCCCATCGTCGGCGACAACGGTTCCGGCATGCACGTGCACCAGTCGATCTGGAAGGGCGGCAAGAACCTGTTCGCAGGCAACGGCTATGCCGGCCTGTCCGAACTGGCCCTGTACTACATCGGCGGTATCATCAAGCACGCCAAGGCGCTGAACGCCATCACCAACCCCGGCACCAACAGCTACAAGCGCCTGGTACCGCACTATGAAGCACCGGTGAAGCTGGCCTATTCCGCCAAGAACCGCTCCGCCTCGATCCGCATCCCGCACGTCGCCAGCGACAAGGCCCGCCGTATCGAGACACGTTTCCCGGATCCCTCCTCCAACCCGTACATGTGCTTCGCCGCATTGCTGATGGCCGGCCTGGACGGCATCCAGAACAAGATCCACCCGGGAGATCCCGCCGACAAGAACCTGTACGACTTGCCGCCGGAAGAAGATGCAAAGATCCCGACCGTGTGTGCCTCGCTGGATGAAGCACTGGCGGCACTGGACAAGGACCGCGAGTTCCTGACCCGCGGCGGCGTGTTCTCCAGCGACTTCATCGATGCCTACATCGACCTGAAGATGGAAGAAGTCAACCGTATCCGCATGACGACCCATCCGGTCGAGTTCGACATGTACTACAGCCTGTAATCGTCACCGATTGCATGTCCGGAACGGAGCCCTTGCGGCTCCGTTTCTTTTTTGGCGCTCTTCTCAGCGCGCAAACCTTGACCTATACTGCATTCATCGTTTTCCGGGCATAACCATGAAATTACGTCACCTGTTCGCCTTGTCCTGTTCGATGCTGCTCGCTGCCGGCGCGCATGCGGAAATCTACAAGCGCGTGGACAATGATGGACATGTCACCTATTCCAGCACGCCCATCAAGGGGGGAAAGAAACTCCATCTGGAACCGCTCCCGACCATGGCCCCACCGGGCAAGGGAGATGCGTCGGATTTCCGCGTGAACTCCGAAACACAAAGCCGCCGCGACAATGCCCGGCGCAAGATCCTGGAAGACGAACTCGCCAGCGAGCAGAAGGCGCTGGATGATGCACGCGTCAGGCTGAAGGAAGGCCAGGACACGCCCGAAGTCTACAAGACCCCGA
Organism: Pseudomonadota bacterium; assembly: GCA_021847165.1. Taxonomy (GTDB): domain Bacteria; phylum Pseudomonadota; class Gammaproteobacteria; order Burkholderiales; family Gallionellaceae; genus Sideroxyarcus. The sequence continues at coordinate 13,682 of JAJZUH010000033.1, read as the reverse complement.
GCGGCCAGACGTTCCGCAACGTGGCAAAATACGACGAGAAGGTGAACGCCTTGCAGGAAGAAGTCAGTTCGCACGAAAAGAACGTCGAAGCCCTCAAGACCGAGTTATCCAACCTCAAATAGTGATTCGCATGGCATGTTTTCTGCTAGTAGACTGACATGCCTACCTCTACACTCCCTACGCTGGAATATCTCTCCACCGCCATCGTCCTGCTGGACGATGAATCGCGCATCGCCTACATCAATCCGGCAGCGGAGCACCTGTTCGGCCTAAGCAACACCAACCTGATCGGCCATCCGCTGCAATATGCCTTTGCGCATACGGAGCAACTGTTCAGCACCATCCAGTCGGCACTCGCCAGCCGCGCCAGCCACATCGAACACGAACTGACGCTGAGCACGCACGCCAGCGGCAGCAAGCTGCACCTGAGTTGCACCGCGACGCCGCTGCAGCTGGCTCCCTACGCGCTGCTGCTGGAATTCCATACCATGGACCGGCCGCTGAAACTGGCGCGCGAAGAACAGATGCTGGACCAGACGCAGGCCAATCGCCTGCTGTTGCGCAACCTGGCGCACGAAATCAAGAATCCGCTGGGCGGCATACGCGGGGCCGCACAGTTGCTGGAGCAGGAACTGGAAAAACCGGCGCTGCGCGAATATACCCAGGTCGTCATCCAGGAAGCGGACCGCCTGCGCTCGCTGATGGAAAAACTGCTCACCCCGCAGCATGTGCCCCATTTCAGTGCATTGAACATCCATGAGGTGCTGGAGCGAGTCCGCAGTGTGGTGCTCGCCGAACTGCCGGAGGGCCTGGTCATCCAGCGCGACTATGACCTCAGCCTGCCGGAGCTGCACGGCGACAAGGAACAGCTGATCCAGGTCGTACTCAACATCGTGCGCAATGCGGCGCAGGCCATGAACGGGAAAGGCCGCATCCTGTTGCGCACGCGCATCACGCGCCAGGTCACCCTGATGAAGAAGCTGCATCGCCTGGCGGTGATGGTGCAGATCATCGACAACGGCCCCGGCATTCCCGCCCACCTGCGCGACAAGATCTTCTATCCGCTGGTCTCGGGACGCGCCGACGGCCACGGGCTGGGCCTGACCCTGGCGCAGGATTTCGTCAGCCAGCATCAGGGCAGCATCGAATTCGAAAGCGAGCCGGGACGTACCTGCTTCACCGTGATACTACCGCTCACACATCTGGGGAAATAACATGGACAAACCTGTCTGGATCATCGACGACGACCGCTCTATCCGCTGGGTACTGGAAAAGGCGCTCGCACGCGAGGAGATCGATTACAAGAGCTTCGCTTCCGCCGACGAGGCGCTGGCGGAGTTGCCGGGCAACCTGCCGCAGATGGTCATCAGCGACATCCGCATGCCGGGCAGCTCGGGACTGGAATTGCTGCAGAAACTGCGCAACGACCACCCCAACCTGCCGGTCATCATCATGACCGCCTACTCCGACCTGGAAAGCGCGGTGTCGGCCTTCCAGGGCGGCGCCTTCGAATACCTGCCCAAACCCTTCGACGTGAACCACGCCGTCGAGCTGATCCGCCGCGCGCTGGAACAAAGCCAGCGCAAGAGCACGCACGCCGAGGACGCGCAGGCCGCGCCGGACATCCTCGGCCACGCACCCGCCATGCAGGAAGTGTTCCGCGCCATCGGGCGTCTGGCGCAGTCCAACGCCACCGTGCTCATCAACGGCGAGTCGGGCACCGGCAAGGAGCTGGTCGCGCAGGCCCTGCACCGGCACAGCCCGCGCGCCGACAAACCGTTCGTCGCCATCAACACCGCCGCCATCCCGAAAGACCTGCTGGAATCCGAACTGTTCGGCCATGAGCGCGGCGCCTTCACCGGCGCCACCACCACGCGCCACGGCCGTTTCGAGCAGGCCGAGGGCGGCACCCTGTTCCTGGACGAGATCGGCGACATGCCGGCGGAGTTGCAGACGCGCCTGCTGCGCGTGCTGTCGGACGGCAACTTCTACCGCGTCGGCGGCCACCAGCCGATCAAGGCCAACGTGCGCATCATCGCCGCCACCCACCAGAACCTGGACGAGCGCGTGAAGCAGGGCCTGTTCCGCGAAGACCTGTTCCACCGCCTCAACGTCATCCGCCTGCGCCTGCCGCCGTTGCGCGAGCGGCGCGAGGACATCCCGCTGCTGGCGAAGTATTTCCTGCAGAAAAGCGCAAAGGAACTGGGGGTCGAGCAGAAAACCCTGAGCGATGCGGCGATCAACTACCTCTCCGCGCAGGACATCCCGGGCAACGTGCGCCAGCTGGAGAACCTGTGCCACTGGCTCACGGTGATGACGCCCACCCGCGTGGTGGAGATTGCCGACCTGCCTTCCGAATGGCGCGACACCCACGCCAGCAGTGCGCTCAACCAGGATTGGCGCAGCGCCCTCGCGCACCAGGTGGCGCTGTCGCTGCAGCGCAACGAGCCGAACATCCTCGACACCCTGACCAAGCAATTCGAGAGCACCATCATCACGCAGGCGCTGCAACACACCGGCGGACGCCGCATCGAGGCCTCCACCCTGCTCGGCATGGGGCGCAACACGCTGACAAGGAAAATCCAGGAACTGGGGCTGGACGAGGAACACGAATAGCGCAGCCGCCTTTGCCGCCCGCGCCAACCCGCGGTTATTTGCGCCACACCCCTTTTACCGGCGGCACGGTGGCACTCTCGCCCAGGCGCGGCAGACGGTACATATCCTCGACCGTGCGCAGCAGGTTGTAGTGGTTGATGCGCTGCGCACTCTTGCCGCGCTTGACCATGGCGCCGACGAAAAGGGTGGCGACGCGATTGTCCGCCGATCCATCGTCTTCATCCCAGGTCACGACCAGCAGGCTGTTGTGCTCCATCGCCCATTTCGCGTAGGCCTCGATGTTCTGCTGCAGCCACGCGTCGCCCTGTGCAATGCTGCCATCGTGCATGTCGTTGAGCATATCGGGCACCACCAGCGCCACCGTCGGCAGTTTTGAGAAGTCCTGCGGGAAATCGCTGAACGGCAGATTGTAGGCGGCCAGCTCTGGCCAGTCCGCGGCCGGATTGTGCTTGCGGTAATACGCACCGTAGATGCAATCGGCGGCACCGGCCTTGGGCAGCGCCCCGGCATAGAGGGCAAAACTCCGTTTTGCCTCGAGCAGGGAACTGCCCAGGTTCTTGCCGGCCAGGTCCAGCGGACAGACATTGCTGCTGATGCCGAACGTTGTGCCGGCAAACAGGGCGAGGTAGTTGGGCTGGCTCGGATGAGTGACGCCGTAGGAACGGGTAAACAAGGTGCCGCGCCCGGCCAGCGCATTGATGTAGGCAGCCTCGCGGTTGCCGATGATCTGTGCGTACGATTTGTTCTCTTCGATCACGATGACGATGTGGTCGGGCTGCGGCAGCGCGCCGGCGAACGCCGGCTGGACCAGCAACAGCATCGGCAACAGCCAGCGCCCGATCATGCCACCTCCGCGACCACGGGCGTGTGGTCCGAAGGCCGCTCCAGCTTGCGCGGCGCCTTGTCGATGCTGCACGCACTGCATCGCACTGCATCGCTGACCAGGATGTGGTCGATGCGCAGCCCCATGTTGCGGCGGAAGGCCATCATGCGGTAATCCCACCATGAATAGCTTTTCTCCGGCTGCTCGAACAGCCGGAAGGCGTCGCGCAGCCCCAGGTGCAGCAGGGCCTGGAAGGCCGCCCGCTCGGGTTCGCTGCAAAGCACCTGGCCTTGCCAGGCCACCGGGTCGTAGACGTCGCGGTCGTCCGGCGCGATGTTGTAGTCGCCCAGCAACACCAGCTTCGGATATCTCGCCAGCTCGGCCTTGAGCCACCCATTCAATGCGGCCAGCCACTTGAGCTTGTACTGGTATTTGTCGGAACCGACTTCCTGGCCGTTCGGAATGTACACGCATACCACGCGCACACCGTCGACGGTCGCCGCGATGACGCGTTTCTGCTCATCCTCGAAACCGGGCATGCCGCATTGCACATCGCCGGCCGGCTGGCGGCTCAGGATGGCCACGCCGTTGTAGGTCTTCTGCCCGCTGAACAGGCTGTGATAGCCCGCCGCCTGCAATTCGGCGTGCGGGAAATTCTTGTCTTCGGTCTTGGTCTCCTGCAGGCACATGACCTCCACCGGGTTCGCCGCCAGCCATTGCTGCAGATGCGGCAGGCGCACCTTCAGCGAGTTGACGTTCCAGGTGGCCAGCCTCATTGCGCAGGCTGTGCGGCTGCCGGAGCGGCGGGACGCGGCGGGCGGTAGGTCATTACGCTCTTGGGATAGCCGGCATAATCCAGCTCATTGTTCCATTGTTCTGCCTGCACGCCCTTGAGCCAGGTCTTGCCGATGCTGAGCGCCGGCAGCCGGTTGTCGCCGGAATCCTTGCGGAACGCGCCCATGTCCTCCTGCGTCACCAGGCTCTTTTCGGTGAAGGGTATGCCGCGCTTGACCAGCAGGTCGCGCGCATGCTCGCAAAGCCCGCCGCAATCGGGAAAGGTATACAGAGTGACGGGGAAGTTCTGCATGGCGCGCTGCGTCTCGTAAGGCAGCTCCTCGCCGGGGGGCGGCTCCTTGCCCAGCTTCAGTTCCTCCACATCCTCGGAGCCCTGCAGCGGCCTGTCGCTATAGTGCACCTTGCCGCTGCTGTCGACCGAGCGGTACAGCTCGGCCGCCTGTACATTCGCTCCGATCAGCAGGCCCATCAGCAGGAAATACCTTTTCATCATCGCCCCCTTTGCTTATTCCGTCGCCAGTCCATTGTGCCGCAACAGCGCATCGATCTTCGGTTCGCGTCCGCGGAAGGCGATGAACGAATCCATCGCGTCGCGGCTGCCGCCGACCGCCAGGATCTCCTGGCGGAAATGGCTGCCCGTCGCCGCATCCAGCACGCCGTTCTCCTCGAACAGGCTGTATGCATCTGCCGACAGCACCTCTGCCCACTTGTAGCTGTAATAACCCGCCGCATAGCCGCCGGCGAAGATGTGCGAGAAGCTGTTCTGGAAGCGGTTGAAGGCGGGCGGAATGAGCACGGCCACTTCCGCGCGCACCTCGTCCAGCAACTGCTGGATGCTCTGTTTGCCGGCGGCATCATAATCGCTGTGCAGCCGCAGGTCGAACAGCGAGAACTCGATCTGGCGCAACATCTGCAGCCCGCTCTGGAAGTTCTTTGCCGCGATCATCTTGTCGTACAGGATGCGCGGCAGCTTTTCCCCGCTGTCCGCATGACGCGTCATGCCTTGCAGCACATCCCATTCCCAGCAGAAATTCTCCATGAACTGGCTGGGCAGTTCGACCGCATCCCATTCCACGCCGCTGATGCCGGATACGCCGAGTTCCTCGACTTGGGTCAGCAGGTGATGCAGGCCATGCCCGAACTCATGGAACAGGGTGATGACCTCGTCATGCGTGAACAATGCCGGGCGGCCGCCCACCGGCGCGGCGAAATTGCAGTTGAGGTAGGCCACCGGGGTCTGGATGCCCTTGGCCGTGCGGCGCCTGGTGATGGCGTCGTCCATCCAGGCACCGCCGCGCTTGCTGGCGCGCGCGTACAGGTCGAGGTAGAACTGGCCGATCAGTACGCCCTTGCCGTCGCGGATATCGAAGAAGCGCACCGTCTCATGCCAGACCGGCGCCGCCGATGCCTTGACCGTGAGCCCGAACAGCGCCTCGACCAGGCCGAACAGCCCGGAGAGCACCGCATCCTCGGGGAAGTATTGCTTGACCTCCTGCTCGGAAAACGCGTAGCGCTGCTGGCGCAGCTTCTCGCTCGCATAGCCGATGTCCCACGCTTCCAGCTTTTTCATGCCCAGATGCGCTTCCGCGAACGCGCGCAGCTCCTGCAGATCCTTCTCCGCGAACGGCCTGGCGCGACGGGCCAGCTCGTGCAGGAATTCGGCCACCTGCAACGGTGTCTCCGCCATCTTGCTGGCCAGCGACAGTTCGGCGTAATTGGCAAAACCCAGCATGCGCGCCTCTTCGGCGCGCAGCAGCAGGATCTGCGACATCAGCGGCGTGTTGTCCCAGAGCGTGGTTGTTGCCGATTCATCGGCTGTACAACCACGGCCTACCCCTTGCGGGTGATCGGTTTTGGCACCCTCCGCCGGCTGTTCGCTGGCCCGCGTGGTGTAGGCGCGGTACATGCGTTCGCGCAGGGCGCGGTTGTCGGCATACTGCATCACCGGGCCGTAGGAAGGCGCCTTCAGCGTGAACAGCCAGCCTTGCCTGCCCGCCTGCTGCGCCGCTTCGGCGGCGACCTGGCGTTCATCCGGCGGGATCCCGGCGATCTCTTCTTCGCGCTCCACCAAGCAGGTGAACGCGTTGGTGGCATCCAGCAGGTTGTCGGAGAATTTCGAGCAGAGCGCGGAAAGCTCCTCCTGTATCGCCATGAACCTGGCTTTCTGTTCTTCCGGCAATTCGGCGCCGCCGAGGCGGAAATCGCGCAGCTCGTTCTCGATGACCTTTTTCTGCGCCGCATTCAGCAGCGCATAATCGCCGCTCTCGCGGATCGTCTTGTATTTCCTGTAGAGCGCAAGGTTCTGCGCCAGCTCGGCGTAGTACTGCGTGACCTTGGGCAGGTTGGCGTTATAGACCTCGCGCAGTTCGGGCGCGTTCATCACCATGTTGAGATGACCGACCTGTCCCCAGGCGCGCGTCAGGTGCTCGTTGGCATCCTCGAACGGCTGCACGAAATTGCCCCAGCTGGGCGGGACGTCGGCCGCAAGCAGCTGCTCGATAAGCGCGCGGTTGCGCGCCAGCAACTCGTCGACGGCGGGGGTGACATGTTCGGGTTTGATCTCCGCAAAACGCGGCAGGCCCGAGAAATCAAGCAATGGATTCATTAATTGGCAACCTGGATTGAATATGCGACATGGCCTTCGACGATGGTGTGGTGCACCTTGCCTTGCAGGGTGTAGCCGTTGAACGGCGTGTTCTTGCCCTGGCTCTTCAGCGCGGCCGGCTCGATCTTCCAGACCGCGGCGGGATCGAACACGCACACGTCGGCATGGGCACCGACCGACAGGTGGCCCATCTTCACGCCCAGCAGTTGCGCGGGATTGATGGTCACGCGCGCCAGCGCATCCAGCAGCGGTATCTTTTCCTCATCCGCCCATTTCAGCATCAGCGGCAGCAGCAGTTCCATGCCGGTCGCGCCCGCCTCGGCCTCGGCGAACGGCAGCTGCTTGGCATCCTCGTCCACCGGTGAATGGTTGGAGCAGATCGCGTCGATGGTTCCGTCGAGCAGTCCGGCGCGCAGCGCCGCCTTGTCCCGCTGGTTGCGCAGCGGCGGCATCAGGTGGCAGTTGGCGTCGAAGAAGCCGATATCCATTTCGGACAGGTGCACGTGGTTCATCGACACGTCGCAGGTGACTGCCAGCCCCTGGCGCTTGGCGGCGCGCACCAGTTCCACGCCTTCGGCGCTGGAGATGCGGCAGATGTGCAGTTTGACGCCGGTCTCGCGCGCCAGCTGCAGCATGGTCGCCAGGGCGATGGTCTCCGCAGCCACGGGGATCGCCGGCAAACCCAGGCGCGTCGCCACTTCGCCGTCGTGCGCCACGCCGTCCTTGGCCAGGAAAGCATCCTGCGGGCGCAGCCAAACGCGATAGCCGAAGGTTGCCGCATATTGCATCGCGCGCATCAGCACGCGCGTGTCGGTGAGCGGCGTGTCGGCCTGGCTGAACGCCTTGCAGCCCGCTTCGGTCAGCTCGACCATCTCGGTCAGTTCGGCACCCTGCAGGCCATAGGTCAGCGCACCGACCGGGAACACGCGCGCCTGGTTGAGCGAGCGGGCGCGGTGCTTGAGCATCTCCACCAGACCCGGCTCGTCCAGCGGCGGGTCGGTATCCGGCGGGCAGGACAGGGAGGTTACCCCGCCCGCCATCGCGGCATCCATTTCCGATTCCAGCGTGGCCCTGTATTCGTAACCCGGTTCGCGCAGGCGTGCAGCCAAATCCACCAGGCCGGGGATCACGACCAGGCCGGTGGCATCGATCACCTGTGCGGCGACGAAACCCTGAGGCGCCTTGCCGATGGCGACGATATGCTTGTCCGCGATGAACACGTCCTGCCTGGCATCGATCTTGTTGTGCGGGTCGATCAGGCGCCCGTTCTTGATATGGATGTTCATTGCTTGCTCCCTGCCAGCGTGCTCATCACCGCCATGCGCACCGCGATGCCGAACGTGACCTGCGGCAGGATCACGGATTGCGCGCCGTCTGCCACGCTGGAGTCGATCTCCACACCGCGGTTCATCGGCCCCGGATGCATCACGATGGCGTCGCTCCTGGCCAGCGCCAGCCGCTCCTGCGTCAGGCCGTAATACTTGAAATACTCCTGCGCCGACGGCAGCAATGCGCCTTGCATGCGTTCGTTCTGCAGGCGCAGCATCATCACCACGTCGACGTCCTTCAATCCTTGCGCCATGTCGTGGAAGACCCGCACGCCGAGCTTTTCGACATGCGTGGGCAGCAAGGTCTTGGGTGCGACCACGCGCACCTCCGGCACCCCCAGGGTGGTCAGCGCATGGATCTGCGAACGCGCCACGCGCGAATGCAGGATGTCGCCGACGATGGCGACGCGCAGGTTGTGGAAATCCTGCTTGTAATGACGGATGGTGAACATGTCGAGCAGCGCCTGCGTCGGGTGCGCGTGGCGGCCGTCACCGGCGTTGATGACGTGGATGCTGGGCGCGACATGCCTGGCGATCAGGTGCGCGGCGCCGCTGGTGGAGTGCCGCACCACGAACATGTCGGCATGCATGGCGCACAGGTTGTCCACCGTATCCAGCAGCGTCTCGCCCTTGCTGGTGGAGGACGAACCGATGTTCAGGTTGACCACGTCGGCGGACAGTTTCTTGGCGGCGATCTCGAAGGTGGTGCGGGTGCGGGTGCTGTTCTCGAAGAAGATGTTGAACACCGACTTGCCGTGCAGCAGCGGGACCTTCTTGATCTCGTGCCCCTCGGCCAGGCTCACGAATCCGGAAGCCTTGTCGAGGATGTCGCGCAGGATGCGGACGGGCAGGCCCTCGGTGGTCAGCAGGTGCTGCAGCTCGCCGTTCTTGTTCAGTTGTGGATTGTTCATAAGAACCTCAATTCAAGCCACAGAGTTCACGGAGACCACAGGGAGAGTGGCGGCGCGCGGAGATTTTCTCTGTGAGCTCTGTGTTCCCTGTGGCAAATGGTTTGTCTGGTTCATGCGATTTTCGCGGCGGCAGGTTCATCAAAGTACGCTTGCAGTATCTGCTGCGCGGCATACTGGTCGATCAGGGGCTTCTGTTTCCGGCCATGTATCCCCGCCTCGTCCAGCGCCGAGCTCGCGGCGGCGGAAGTATAACGCTCATCCACCAGCAGGGTGGGCAGATTGAAGCGGCCTTTCAGGCGATTGGCGAAGCGGCGGCACAACGCGGTCAGTTCGTGCGGCGTGCCGTCGTCGTTGCAGGGCAGGCCGACCACCAGCGCGGCCGGCTGCCATTCGGCCAACAGCGCCGCGATGGCGGCAAAGCGCGCCTCGTTCTTTTCATCGTCGATGGTGGTGAGCGGACGGGCGGTGCCGGAGAAGGTGCTGCCGACCGCGATGCCGATGCGCCTGGTGCCGAAATCGAAAGCGAGTAGCGTGCCGGAATGAGTGGCGTTCATGCCGTCAGGCATGCCCGGCCTCGTCCGACAGGGATGCAAAATCGATTCCCAGCAGCGCCATCGCGGCCGGCAGCCGCTCCTCGGCCGGCAGTTCGAACAGGATATGCTCGTTGGCAGGCACGCTGAGCCAGGCGTTGTCGGCCAGCTCCTGCTCCAGCTGCCCTTCCGACCAGCCGGCATAGCCCAGCGTCACCAGCAGATGCTGCGGACCCTGCCCCTCGCCCACCGCCTGCAGAATGTCCTTGGAGGTGGTAAGGCCGATATTGTCATTGACCTGCAGCGTGGATTGCCACTGGCCGACCGTGTCGTGCAGCACGAAGCCGCGATCGGTCTGCACCGGGCCGCCGAAGTGCACCAGCACGTCTTCCAGCTCGGCCGGTTTCAGCGGCATGTTGATCTGCGCGAACAGCTCGCTCAGGGTCAGGCTGATCGGGCGGTTCACCACGATACCCATCGCCCCCTGCTCGTTGTGTTCGCACACATAAGTGAGGGATTTGGCAAAGAAGGGATCTGTCATCGCCGGCATGGCGATCAGGAAGTGATTCGTGAGGTTGAACTCGGCCATGGCGCTATTGTAATCGCTCGGCGCCCTAATCTCAATTTGGCGGACGCGTCATTTGCCGATCAGGCGGGCGATGTTGTCCAGCAGCTCTTCTTCCTGGTAGGGTTTGCCCATGTACTCGTTCACGCCCAGCTCCAATGCGTAACGGCGATGCTTGTCGGCGGTGCGCGAAGTGATCATGATGATAGGCAGATCCTGCGTCCTGGCATCCTGGCGCAGGCGCTTGGTGAGCTCGAATCCGTCCATGCGGGGCATCTCCACGTCCAGCAGCATCACATTCGGCGCGACATCGGCCAGTTGTTCCAGCGCATCCACGCCGTCTTTCGCAGTCACGACCTGGTAGCCCGAGCGCGCCAGCAGGCGGCTGGTGATCTTGCGCACGGTGAGCGAATCGTCCACCACCATCACCAGCGGTGCCTGATGCACGGCCTCGGTAGCCGCTTTGGCGATCTTGCGCGTCACCACGATGCGCTGGGTGAAGGCGATCGGGTTGATGATGAGGATCACCGTACCGTTGGCGGATACGGTCGCACCCGCGATGCCGGGCAGACGCGCCAGCTGCGGACCGATGTTCTTGACCACCACTTCCTGGTTGCCGAGCAGTTCATCGACGTGCACCGCGATGCGTTTGTCGCCGGCGCGCAGCAGCAGCACCGGGTTATGCGGCTGCGCCTCGATTTCGGCATCGTCCTCGCCCAGCAGGTGCGCCAGGAAATGCAGCGGGTAGCGCGCGCCCTGCCACTCGACGTATTGCTGCTTGTAGATCGCGTCCAGCGCCGACGGCTTGAGCTGCTGCACGTTCTCCACCATGTTGGAAGGCAGCGCATATGTCTGCTGCCCGGCGCGCACCAGCAATGTCTTGGTCACCGCCAGCGTCAGCGGCAGATGGATGGAGAAACGCATGCCATGGCCGGGATCGGAGGCCAAATCGATACGCCCGCCCAGCGCGGTGATCTCGCTGCGCACCACATCCAGCCCGACGCCGCGCCCGGAGATCTCGGTCACTTCCTGTGCCGTGGAAAGTCCCGGCGTGAAAATGAGCTGCATCGTCAGTTCGTCGCTGATCTCCTCGCCTGCCTGCAACACCCCCGATTCGACCGCCTTTTGCCGTACGCGCGCGACGTCCAGGCCGGCACCGTCGTCGCTGAGCTCGAACACCACTTCGTTGCTTTCCTGCCGCAAGGACAGGCGAATTTCGCCGGTCGGCTCCTTGCCGGCGCGCACGCGCTGCTCCGGCGTCTCCAGGCCGTGCGCGACCGCATTGCGCAGCAGGTGCTCGAACGGGGCGGTCATCCTTTCCAGCACGCTGCGGTCCAGCTCGACCTCGGTGCCGGACAGTTCAAGGTTGGTGCGCTTGCCCAGCTCCTTGCCGGTCTGCCGCACGATGCGGTACAGCCGTTCGCCGATGCTGGCGAACGGCACCATGCGGATCGCCATCAGGCCCTGCTGCAGGTCGCGGTTGAGATGCGCCTGCGCATTGAGGGCCGATTCGGTCACGGCCAGGTTCTTCAGCAGCGTCTGCTGCACGGTCTGCACGTCGTGCACGCTTTCGTTCATGAAGCGCGTGAGTTCCTGGAAGCGGGTGAAGCGGTCGAACTCCAGCGGGTCGAATTTCTCGGCGCTCTCGCCGCTCACCGCGATGCGCGCCTGCATCTGGCCTTCCGCGTGGATCTCGATCTCGCGCAGCTGCTTGCGCAGCCGGTTCACGCTGTCGGTCAGGTCCAGCACGCTGTTCTTGAGTGCGCCCAGCTCCATCTCGGCGCGCGAACGCGCCACGCTGACCTCGCCCGCCTCGTTGACCAGCCGGTCCACCGTGTCGGAACGGACGCGCAGCAATGCTGCCTGCATGGCCCGCTCGGCGCCGATCTCCAGCGCCTGTGCCGGGACGGCCTGGGCGGCTGCGACCTGCGGCTGTGCCGCGGGGGCGGCGGACGGCTGTTCGACGGCCGCGGCCGCCGGCGGATGCTGCAGCTGCTCGATGGCGTTGCCGATGCGATCCAGGTAATTGTCCAGTTCGTTCCACAGCTCGGCGTTGAGCTCGCTTCTCGCCATGGCCCTTTCCACGCGGTCTTCCACGCGGTGCGTCAGCTCGCCCAGGCGCATCGCGCCGGCCATGCGGGCGCTGCCTTTCAGCGTGTGCAGGCTGCGCTGCAGGTTGCGCCCCAGTTGCGCTTCGCCCGGCTGCTCGCGCCAGGCGCGCAGGGTGGTGCCGATCTGCGGATACAGTTCGTGCGCCTCTTCGAGGAAGATCGGCAGCAACTGCTCGTCCACCTCGTCGTGCACTTCGCGTTCCTTGTGCGGCAACGGCTGGGCGTGTTCTTCCGCACCCGCCGCCTCGGCCTTCGCCGCGGGCGGCTCGACTGCTTCCGCGCCGCTCTGCGGCAGCATGTCCAGCGCGATCCCGGGAGCCGGAGACGGCTCCGCTTCGACTGCGGCCGGTTCGGGTACGGGCAACTCCGCTGCCGGCACCGCGAATTGCTGGTCCAGGGCGATCTCCGGCTCCGGTTCGGCGACGGGTGCCAGCGGCACCGCCGGCGCTTCCAGCTCCAGCAACGGGATGTCTGCCAGCTCGGGCTCGGCCGTCTCGCCGGCTGCGATCGCCTTGTCTGCCTGCAAGCGGGCGATCAGTTCCGGCTGCGCTTGCGGTTCCTGCCGTTGTTCGCGCACCGTGGCGCACATCTGCTCCAGTTGCTGCACCACCTGATCGATGAGTGCCATCTGGGCTTCGTTCACGACGTTCGGTTTGTCGATCCGTTCTTCCAGCCAGAGTTCAAGCGCGTAGGCCAGTTCCGCGATCTGCACGAAACCCATGGTGCGATTGACGCCCGCCAGGGTGTGTGCGGCGCGCATGAAGTCGTAGGTGACGAGATGCGATTCGGTCTCATGCAGGATCGCCAGCTGTTCATGCAGCGCATGCACGTGCCCCGCGGCTTCTTCGGTGGCGATATTGAACAGGACAAGGGACAGGCTGACCGAGCCGATCTCGACCGGCCCCTCTTCCTTGTCCTCCATCACGACCGGCAGGAGCGGCTCGGCAACCTGCGCCGGCAATCCGGCCCTGGCTTGCGGGATCTCCTTGCCGTTCTCGATGCAGTCGGCCACGGAGAGCAGGTATGAGGTATCGATCGTGGCGGTGGCGCTGCCGCTGCTCAGCATGTCCACCCAGTGCTGGAACAGCACTTCGGCATCGCCGATCATGTCCAGCAGCGCCGGCGTGGCGGGCTTGTTCTCCTGCAGCCATTTGTTCATGGCGCGCTCCACCGCCCAGGCGACCTCGCCCAGTTCGGTGAGTCCGACCATGCGGCCGCTGCCCTTGAGCGTATGGAATCCGCGCCGCATGGTCACCAGCGGCTCGCGGCTCTCCATGTGCAGGCGGCTGATCTCCAGGTTGCTGCGCAAGGTCTCCATCACTTCGCGCGCTTCTTCCAGGAAGACCTCCAGCAACTCCTCGTCTTCGTCGCCCTTGCGGATCGAGACCCCCGCCGGTG
>JAJZUH010000032.1:9488-15756 GCA_021847165.1 Pseudomonadota bacterium | reverse complement strand
GATGCCGAAAAGCTGAAGGCCAAGCTGGCGTTCTCCGGTTTCGAGGCCACCCTGCAGACGGTGAACCTCCCCGACAAAGGGGTGTGGCATCGCGTGCGCCTCGGCCCGTATAACAGCAACGAAGCCGGCAGGACCGTCGCGGCATTGAAGCAGAACGGCATCATCGCTACCCAACAACGCGGCCAGTGACTGGACGCAGTGAATCGATAAGGAGACGAGTATGAGATTCTTCAGGCAGACCGTTGCAGTGCTGGCTTTGCTGTGCGCGACCTGGGCACACGCCGAGGGCGGTTCGGGGTACACATTGCTGAATCCGCCGCAACCCACCACCAGCGGCAAGAAAGTCGAAGTGCTGGAGTTCTTCTTCTACGGTTGTCCGCATTGCTATCACCTGCACCCGCTGCTGACCGAATGGGAGAAGAAAAAGCCCAAGGATGTCGAACTGCAGTATGTGCCGACCATCTTCAATGCCAGCTGGGAGCCCATGGCCTACACCTTCTATGCGCTGGAAGCCCTGGGGCAGCGCCAGCAGCTGCACAATGCGCTGTTCGAAGCGTGGAACGTGCAGAACATCGATCTGAGCGACGAGGGCAAGATCGCCGATTTCCTGGCGCGGCATGGCGTCGACCCGGCCAAGTTCGGTGCGGCCTACAACTCGTTCTCGGTGCAAAGCAAGGTGGTGCGCAGCAACCAGATGGTGCAGAGTTTCGCCATACGCGGCACACCCACCATCGCGGTGGACGGGAAATACATCATCACCGGGCTGCAACCGGCTGACACCATCCGCGTGCTGGATGAAGTGATCAAGATCGCCCGCGCAGAACGCAACAGGCATTGATCGAACTGCCTGCAGTGCGCGAACCAGTCACCGCTGCAGTGTGCGTCCCATGCTGAAGGTGGTGATCTCGGGGGCTTCGAGCGGCATCGGCCAGGCGCTTGCGCGCCATTACCTCGAACGCGGTGCAACGGTGGCCGCATTCGCGCGGCGCAGCGAACTGTTGCAGGCGCTGGCGGCGGAATTCCCAGGCAAGGTCCATGACTATGCGCTCGATGTGCGCGATGCGCCCGCCATCCAGGCTGCGGCGCGCGACTTCATGGCACGCGTCGGCATCCCGGATATCGTCATTGCCAATGCCGGCGTGAGCCGCGGCACGCTGACCGAATACGTCGAAGACGAGGATGTGTTCCAGGACATCATGGACATCAACGTGCTCGGCATGGTCAAGACCTTCCAGCCCTTCCTGGCGGCCATGCGGCAGGCGCGCAACGGCACCCTGGTCGGCATCGCCAGCGTCGCCGGCCTGCGCGGCCTGCCCGGTTCGGGCGCCTATTCGGCATCCAAGGCGGCAGCCATCATCTATCTGGAGAGTCTGCGCGTCGAGCTGTACGGCAGCGGCGTGACCGTCGTGACGATCAGCCCCGGATACATCAGGACGCCGATGCCGTTCATCCTCGAAGCGGATGACGCCGCCCGCCGCATGGCGCGGGTCATCGAACGCGGCACTTCTTTCGCCATCGTTCCGTGGCGGATGGCCTTGGCCGGATGGCTGCTGAAGCGCCTTCCCAACTGGCTTTACGACCTGGCCTTCAGCAAGGCACCGCATAAATCCCGCCATCCGGGATAAGACACATCTACCCCAAGGGGTTATAGCGCCCGGACACAATGTTGCTATAGAGTGCCCGGCAACATGGCACCGCAGGTCGTTTGCCCTCCGCGCTGTTCGTTGCAAGCGCAGATATGCGGGCGTAGAATTCACGCAAATTTAACAAACGGCAATAATCTCAAGGAGCGAAAGATGGAGAATGAGGCATTGAGCAGCAGCGACCGCCGAGATTTTCTGGTCAAGTTGACTTCCGTGGTTGGTGGTGCAGGTGTGGCGGCAACCTGTGTACCGTTCGTAGCGAGCATGAATCCCAGTTCCGATGTGTTGGCCAAAGCCGAGACCGAGGTCGATCTGTCCTCGATCCCGCCGGGCGGTTTGCGTACCGTCGCCTGGCAAGGAAAGCCGGTATTCATCCTGCATCGCACTCCCGAACAGATCAAGGAGGCCACCGCCTCCAACGGCGGCAGCGATCCGGAGCCCGACAGCAAGCGCGTCAAGAATCCGGAATGGCTGGTGGTGATCGGCGTCTGCACCCACATGGGATGCGTGCCGAACATGGAAGGGGCAGGCTGGGTGTGCCACTGCCACGGCAGCCAGTATGACGATAGCGGTCGCGTGACGCGTGGCCCCGCCCCGAAGAACCTTGAAGTACCGCCCTACCACTTTGTGGCGGAAAACAAGATAGTCATCGGCAAAGCCTAGGAGTCCTTCCCATGAAAACAAAAATCATTAATTGGATAGATAAGCGTTTCCCGCTCACCAGCTTCGTCGAGCATGACCTGACAGGCTATCCCACCCCGCGCAATCTCAGTTACTGGTGGAACTTCGGTTTCCTGGCCGGATTCGTGCTGGTGTTGCAGGTCGCCACGGGCATCTTCCTGGCGATGCACTACAAGGCCGATGTGCAGATGTCGTTCGACTCCATCCAGCACATCATGCGCGATGTGAATTACGGCTGGCTGCTGCGATACATGCATGCGATGGGTGCCTCCGCCTTCTTCTTCGTGATCTTCGTCCACATGGCGCGCACGCTGTATTACGGCTCCTACCGGGCGCCGCGCGAATTGCTCTGGTGGACCGGACAGGGCCTGTTGCTGCTGCTGATGGCGACCGCCTTCATGGGATACCTGCTGCCGTGGGGGCAAATGTCCTTCTGGGGGGCGACGGTCATCACCAACCTGTTCCGTGCGACACCGTTCATCGGTGACCAGGTGGTGGTCTGGCTCAGGGGCGATTACACTGTGGGCGATGCGACGCTGACGCGCTTCTTCTCGCTGCACTATCTGTTCCCGTTCATCATCATCGGAGCGGTAGTCGTGCACCTGGTGGCGCTGCATACCGTCAAGAGCAGCAATCCGAGCGGTATCGATCTGGCTGCCAAGGACAACATCCCGTTCCATCCCTACTTCACGATCAAGGACCTGTACGGTCTGGGACTGTTCCTGATCCTGTACAGCGTGTTCGTGTTCTTCATCCCCGACAGCCTGATCGAGCCGGCCAACAACATCCCGGCCAACCCGATGATGACGCCGAACCATATCGTGCCCGAATGGTATTTCCTGCCGTTCTACGCGATCCTGCGCTCGGTGCCTAGCCTGGTCGGCGGTGTGGTCGCGATGGCCGTGTCGGTGATCATATTCGCCTTCATGCCCTATCTGGACCGCTCGCGCATCCCGGGCGGGGCACGTTACCGCCCCATTTACCGCCTGCAGTTCTACCTGTTCCTGGCGGACATGCTGGTGCTGGGCTATGTCGGTTATGTGCCGCCGACCAGCCAGACCATCGTGATCGGACAAGTGGCTACACTGTGCTATTTCGCCTCGTTCCTGGTGATTCCGTTCATCTCCAGGATGGAAGAGCGCTGGCTGGTCAAGCGCGGCTTGCCGCCGGCGGTGATGAGCCTGATGGAAAGCGAAAGCCAACAGAAAAGCAAGAATGGAGGTAAGCAGTGAAAAAGCTCATGACAATACTGGCTTCGTGCTGCATCGCCACTTCGGTGCTGGCATCCGAGGCAGAACTGGAGACGGTCAAGGTAGGTAACGATGTGCAGACATTGGCGCGCGGCGCAGATGCGCTGATGACCAACTGTCATTCCTGCCACAGCCTGAAGTACATCAAATACAGCGACCTGGTGGCAATGGGCGTGGACAAGAGCAAAGTGGATGCATGGCGCGGCGATCAGCCGATGTCCGCCGCCCTGCTTGCGCAGATGCCCGAAGATGCGGCCATCCAGTCGTTCGGCAAGGCGCCGCCCGACCTCAGCCTGATGGCGAAAGCGCGGGACGGTGGCGTGAACTACGTCTATTCCTACCTGGTGGGCTACTACGTCAGCCCGGAAGGCGTGACGGGCAACCATTATTACCCGCCGACCAAGATGCCGGACATCCTGGGCATCAGCACGGCAGCCGGGGAAACGCAGCGTAGCGAGATTCATAACACTGCCCGCGACATCGTCTCGTTCATGTCCTGGGCGGCCGACCCGCATGCGCAAGAGCGGATCCGCCTGGGCTACTATGTGATCGCGTACCTGATCGTGCTGACGACCTTGCTGTATCTGGTCAAGAAACGCGTCTGGTCGAAATTGAAATGAAGCAGGCGTTCGGGGCGGGCTTTGCGGAGGATCGCGAGGCAGGCCCTGAAGGCAGGCCTGCCGTCCGCAGCGACGGCGGGCAACCGGAAAACTGGCGGGCGTTCAGCTCGCCAGTTTTTTCTTGAGGATATCGTTCAGCTGCGCCGGGTTCGCCTGGCCCTTGCTGGCCTTCATGGCGAGACCGACGAAGAAGCCAAACAACTTATCCTTGCCGCTGCGATATTCCGCGACCTTGTCGGCGTTCGCTGCCATGATCTCGTCCACGATCTTCTCGATGGCGCCGGCGTCGGAAACCTGTTTCAGCCCCTTCGCTTCGATGATGGCATCCGCTGTGCCGCCTTCCGCCCACATGGTGCGGAACACTTCCTTCGCGCCGGAGTTGGAAATGGTGCCATCGGCGATGCGCTGCAGCATGCCGCCGAGCTGCTGCGCGCTGATCGGGCACTGGCTCATGTCCTTGCCGTCGCGGTTCAGCTGCGCGCTGACTTCGCCGATGATCCAGTTGGCGCAGATCTTCGCCTGTGCGCTTGCATCGCCTAGCGCAGCTTCGAAGAAGTCCGCCATCTCGCGCGACGCGGTGAGGATGCTGGCGTCATAGGCGGACAGACCGAGGTCGTTCACATAGCGCGCCTGCTTGGCTTGCGGCAACTCGGGCAAGGTGCCGCGCACCTGCTCGATCCAGTCGGAAGAAATCTCCAGCGGCAACAGGTCGGGATCGGGGAAGTAGCGGTAGTCGTGCGCATCTTCCTTGCTGCGCATCGCACGCGTCTCGCCGGTATCCGGATTGAACAGCACGGTGGCCTGCTGCACCTTGCCGCCGTTCTCGATGGTGTCGATCTGCCACTGCACTTCGTAGTCGATGGCCTGCTGCATGAACTTGAACGAGTTCAGGTTCTTGATCTCGCGGCGCGTGCCCAGCGGCTGGCCAGGTTTGCGCACCGACACGTTCACGTCGCAGCGGAACGAACCTTCCTGCATGTTGCCGTCGCAGATGCCGATCCAGCGCACCAGCGTATGCAGCGCCTTGGCATAGGCCACGGCTTCGGCGGCCGAGCACATGTCCGGTTCGGACACGATCTCCAGCAAGGGCGTGCCGGCACGGTTGAGGTCGATACCGGTTACATCACCTCTGCCATATGCACTGGCAATGCCATATCCACCTGCGACAGCATAACCGCCCGAGCCTCCAACTCCATGCACCGACTTGCCCGCGTCTTCTTCCAGGTGGGCGCGCGTGATGCGCACCGTTTTTTCATACGGCTTGGCGTTGCCGGACAGCGGCTCGACCTGGATGGTCAGCGCGCCCTGTCCCACCACCGGCAGATCGAACTGGCTGATCTGGTAGCCCTTGGGCAGATCGGGGTAGAAATAATTCTTGCGTGCGAACACCGAGCGCTGCGCGATGTGCGCGCCGGTGGCCAGACCAAACCTGATTGCGCGCTCCACCGCGCCCTTGTTCAGCACCGGCAGCACGCCGGGCAGCGCCAGGCTCACTGCGTCGGCCTGCGTGTTCGGCTCGGCGCCGAACGCGGTCGACGCGCCGGAAAAGATCTTGCTGTTGGTCGAAAGCTGCGTGTGCACTTCCAGTCCGATGACGATTTCCCAGGTCATGTCGTTCCCTTACAGCCCATGCGGCGCGCGATTGTGCCAATCGGTCGCCAGTTGGTATTGGTGCGCCACGTTCAGCATGCGCGCCTCGTCGAAATAGTTGCCGATGATCTGCAGGCCGACTGGCATGTCGTTGGCGCCGAAGCCGCAGGGGATGGACATGCCGGGCAGGCCGGCCAGGTTCACCGCGATGGTGTAGATGTCGGACAGGTACATCTGCACCGGATCGTCGCCTTTCTCGCCCAGCTTGAACGCGGTCGAAGGCGAGGTTGGTCCCATGATCACGTCGCATTGCGTGTAGGCTTCGGTGAAGTCCTGCGCGATCAGGCGGCGGATCTTCTGCGCCTGCAGGTAGTAGGCGTCGTAGTAGCCGTGGCTCAGCACATAGGTGCCGATCATGATGCGGCGCTTCACTTCCGCGCCGAAGCCCTGTGCGCGGGATTTTTCATACATGTCGGCGAGGTCG
>JAJZUH010000032.1:0-9388 GCA_021847165.1 Pseudomonadota bacterium | reverse complement strand
GCTGATGACATGCGCGTCGTAGGGCGAGACGAAGTTGTGCAGCATTTTCGAGCCGCAGGTGGTGAGCCAGCCCTTGGCGCAGAAGATGTCCTTCTGCGCGACGGGGATGCCGGTCAGCGGTTCGGCAGTGCCGGCAGCCAGACGGGCGTCGGCGGCGCGCGCCTGCGCCAGCGACATTTCCGGATTCAGTGTGATATAGGCGTTGAGCTGCGGGTTCAGCCGGGCGATGCGGTCGAGGTAGGCCTGCGTCAGTTCGACGCTGGAGATCTTTTTGGCGCGCAGGGCGGCGCCTAGTTGGGCAAGGCTGGAATGGATCATGGCGGTTACTCGATGACCTGGGGAACCAGGTACAGCCCCTGTTCCACCTGCGGGGCGATGGCCTGGAAGGCGGCGCGCTGATCGGTTTCGGTCACTTTATCCTCGCGCAGGCGCTGCGCCAGATCCTGGCTGTGCGACATGGGCTCAACGCCTTTGGTATCAACGGCCTGCATTTCGGCGATGAGGCCAAAAATGTTGTTCAGTTGAGCCTGGGCGGCCTGGAGTTCCTGCTCGTTCATCGCCAGCCGGGCAAGGCGGGCGACTTTTTCGACATCGGCTAAACTTAGGGACATAACGGGTTTAATGCTTTATCAAATCAGGCGCGATAGGGTATCATAAACCGCTTTGTAGGCGCATCCCTTCTACCTTTCAGGACACGACATGTTAAGTTATTTCAACGGCTATTTTTCCAACGACCTCGCTATCGATCTGGGCACGGCGAACACGCTGATCTGGTTGCGCGGACAGGGTATCGTGCTGAACGAGCCGTCCGTTGTGGCCATCCGCCAGGAAGGCGGTCCCAACGGCAAGAAAGTCATCCAGCAGGTCGGACTCGCCGCCAAGCAGATGCTGGGACGCACCCCCGGCAACATCACTGCGATCCGCCCCATGAAGGACGGCGTGATCGCCGACTTCACCGTCACCGAGCAGATGCTCAAGCAGTTCATCCGCCGCGTGCATAAATCCAGCATCTTCACGCCCAGTCCGCGCATCGTCATCTGCGTGCCTTGCGGCTCCACCCAGGTCGAGCGCCGCGCCATCCGCGAATCCGCTTACGGTGCCGGTGCGCGCCGCGTGGAACTGATCGAGGAGCCGATGGCGGCGGCGATCGGCGCCGATCTGCCGATCGAGGATGCCACCGGATCGATGGTGGTGGACATCGGCGGCGGCACCACCGAGGTCGGCGTGATCTCGCTGGGAGGCGCGGTGTACTCCGGTTCGGTCCGCGTCGGCGGCGACAAGTTCGACGAGGCCATCATCAACTACATCCGCCGCAACTACGGCATGCTGATCGGCGAAAGCACCGCCGAGATGATCAAGAAAGAGATTGGCTCTGCCTTCCCCGGCAGCGAAGTGCGCGAGATGGAGGTGAACGGGCGCAATCTGGCGGAAGGCGTGCCGCGCAGTTTCACCATCTCCAGCAACGAGATTCTCGAAGCGCTGACCGACCCGCTCAACAACATCGTCAGTGCGGTGAAGACCGCGCTGGAACAGACCCCGCCCGAACTGGGCGCCGACATCGCCAGCAAAGGCATGGTGCTGACCGGTGGCGGTGCCTTGCTGCGCGACCTCGATCGCCTGCTGATGGAAGAGACCGGACTGCCGGTGGTGATCGCCGACGATCCGCTGACTTGCGTGGTGCGCGGTTCGGGCAAGGCGCTGGAGCGCATGGATAAATTCAACAACATCTTCACCAGCGACTGATCCCGCGGTAGCGCATTGGACGATACCCGCACCCTCCGGTTCTTCAATCGCGGCCCCAGCCCGGCCGCGCGCCTCGTCTTCTTCAGCGTCCTTTCCCTGCTGTTGCTGTTCGTCGATGCTCGCTACCAGTACCTGGAGTCGACGCGCAAGGTGCTGGCCGTGATCATCTACCCGGTGCAGCGCCTGACGGCGCTGCCCGGCGAGACCATGGGGCGCATCGCAGTCTATTTCGAGACGCAGAAACAGCTGCTGGAAGACAATGCCCAATTGCGGCGGCAGCACGATGCGGATGCCGCGCAATTGACCCAGCTGCGCGCGATCCAGGCCGAAGACGACCAGCTGCGCACCCTGCAGGAACTCAAACAGCGCGCCGATTACCCCATGCAGATGACGGAGATCGCCTACGTCGAGCGCGACATCTTCAAGCGCAAACTGTTCGTGGATAAGGGGTCGCAGGCCAACGTGCAGGCCGGACAGGTGGTGGTGGACGACAAGGGCGTGGTGGGCCAGGTCACGCGCGTCTACCCCTGGTTGTCCGAGGTGACGCTGGTCACCGACAAGGATCATGCCGTGCCCATACAGCTGTTGCGCAACGGCCTGCGCGCGGTGGTGTTCGGCTCCGGCGACATCAGCGAGATGTCGCTGCGCTACATGCCGGTGAGCTCGGACATCGTGGTCGGCGATGTACTGGTCACCTCGGGGATCGACGGCACCTACCCGCCCAACCTGCCGGTGGCGCAAGTGGTCAAGATCGAGCGCGATCCGGCCTATCCGTTTGCGCGCATCGTCTGCGTGCCGCTGGCCGGGGTCGACCGCCATCGCGCCCTGCTGATCGTGTCCGGCTTGCCCACCTTGTCCGAGCGTCCTGCCACCAGCGAAACGAGCGACGAGCCGGAGCGCGCCAGGAAGAGATTGAAGCGGAGGAAGCCGTGAGCTCCAACCTTCCCAAAGACCAGGAGTTCCTGCTGCCCGCCAGCACCAGCTTCATCGTGTTCAGCCTGTTCGTGGCGGTGATGCTCAACTGGCTGCCCTGGAGCGGCTGGGCGCTGGCCCTGCGCCCCGATTTCGTGGCGCTGGTGCTGCTGTACTGGTGCACGCACAAGCCGCACCGCATCGGGGTCGGCATCGCCTGGCTGGTCGGCATCTTCGCCGACGTGGCGGATGCCAGCCTGTTCGGCCAGCATGCGCTGGCGTACACGGTGCTGGCCTTCGGTGGCATCGTGCTGCACCGCCGCGTGCAGATGTTCGACTTGCGCCAGCAGGCCATGCACGTGTTCCCCATGCTGTTGCTGAGCTATGCCGCCTATGCTGCCGTGCACTGGCAGGTGCGCGGCTATGTGGCGTGGGAGTATTTCCTCGGCAGCGCGGTATCGGCGCTGCTATGGATACCGATGACCCTGCTGCTGCAATCCCTGCGCCGTCCGCGCCGCGACCCGAACGAACTATGAATCGTTACGTCGAGCTGAAGAACCATCAGCGCGAAATCTATTATTTCCGTCTGCGGTTGGTGTTGAGCCTGGGTTTCGTGGCAGTGATGCTGCTCATCCTGCTGTTGCGCTTCTTCTATCTGCAGGTTTTCCGCCACGACTATTTCCACACGCTGGCGGACAGCAACCGCATCTACGTCGTGCCCATCGTGCCCAACCGCGGCCTGATCCTGGACCGCAACGGCGTGGTGATGGCGCAGAACTATTCCGGCTACACGCTGGAGATCGCGCCGGCCAAGGTGGCCGACATGGATGCGCTGATCGCCGAACTCTCCAAGCTGGTGGAGATCACTCCCAAGGACATCAAGCGTTTCCAGAAACTGCTGACCGAACGGCAGACGCTGGAGACCATGCCGATACGCAGCCAGCTGAGCGACGCGGAAGTGGCGCGCATCTCGGCACAGCAGTTCCGTTTCCCCGGCGTGGAGATCAAGGCGCGCCTGTTCCGCGAATATCCGTACACCGATGTGACCTCGCATCTGATCGGCTATGTCGGCCGCATCAACCAGAAGGACATCGACCAGCTGGAAGAGGACGATGCGGTGTCCAACTACCTTGGCTCCGATTACATCGGCAAGACCGGCATCGAACAGAGCTATGAGAAGGACCTGCACGGCAAGACCGGTTTCGAGCAGGTCGAGGTGGACGCCGGTGGGCGCGCGGTGCGCGTGCTGTCGCGCACCGCGCCGCAATCCGGCAGCAACCTGATGCTGACGCTGGACGCGAAGCTGCAGGAAGTGGCGGAAAATGCGTTCGGCGATTATCGCGGCGCGCTGGTAGCGCTCGATCCCACCAATGGCGAGGTGCTGGCCTTCGTCAGCAAGCCGGGCTACGACCCTGGCCTGTTCATCGACGGCATCGACACCGACACCTGGGATGAGCTGAACAACTCGCCCGACACGCCGCTCAACAATCGCGCCCTGCGCGGGCAATATCCGCCCGGTTCGACGATCAAGCCGTTCATGGCGCTGGCGGGCCTGTATTACGGCACACGCTCTCCCACGCGCAGCATCAGCGATCCCGGCTATTACCTGCTGCCCGGCAGCCGCCACCAGTACCGCGACTGGAAGGCCGGCGGGCATGGCGCCGTCGACATGTTCAAGTCCATCGTCATTTCCTGCGATACCTACTTCTACGGGCTCGCCACCGAGATGGGCATCGACAACATGCACAGCTACCTGGCGCGCTTCGGCTTCGGGCAGAAGACCGGCCTGGACATGGAGGGCGAGACTTCCGGCCTGCTGCCGTCGCCCGAATGGAAAGCCAAGCGTTACCAGCAGGTATGGTATCCGGGAGACACGGTCTCTGCCGGCATCGGCCAGGGCTACAATCTGGTTAACCCGGTGCAGCTGGCGTTCGCCACGGCAATCCTGGCCAACGACGGCGTGGCGTTCCAGCCGCATCTGGTGCGGGAGACGCGCCCTGCCAGCGGCAGCCCGGTGTTGACCATGCCCAAACAGATGTTCGACCTGAAGATCGACCCCGCCAACCTCAAGCTGGTGAAAGGGGCGATGGAAGCCGTCACCAAACCAGGCGGCACGGCGGCAGTCGCCGGCTATGGCGCTCCCTACCGCATGGCGGGCAAGACCGGTACGGCGCAGGTGATCGCCATCAAGCAGGGTGAGAAGTACGACGCGAAGAAAATCTCCGAATACAACCGCGACCACGCCTGGTTCATCGCCTTCGCGCCGGCCGACAAGCCGCGCATCGCGATGGCGGTGCTGGTCGAGAACGGCGGGCACGGCGGCACCACCGCCGCACCCATCGCACGCAAGGTGATGGACTATTATCTGCTCGGCAAGATACCGCAGCCGCTGCAGACGGTGACGCAGAAGAGCGGGGAGCAGAGCGACTGATGATGAACGCGCGACTACTCAAACAACGTTTCATGCAACATCTCGACCCCGTGCTGCTGGGCGCACTCGGGGGATTCGCGCTGGTCAGCCTGGTGCTGCTGTACAGCGCCAGCGACGGCAACTGGCTGCGCGTGCTGGCACAGGCCGGCAACATCGCGGTGGCGTTCGCCGCGATGTGGCTGGTGGCCAGCATGCCGCTACATTGGCTGATGCGCGCTGCCGTGCCGATGTATGTGTTCGGCCTGCTGTTGTTGTTGCTGGTGATGACGCCGCTCGGCGTGGCCAGCCACGGTGCCACGCGCTGGCTCAACATCGGCGTGGCGACCATCCAGCCGTCCGAACTGATGAAGATCGCGGTGCCGCTGATGATGGCCTGGTATTTCGAGAAGAACGAGGCGGTGCTGAAGCTGAAGAACTACTTCGTTGCCGCCATCCTGTTGCTGGTGCCGGTGGCGCTGATCGCGCGCCAGCCCGATCTGGGCACGTCCATCCTGATCGGGGCGAGCGGATTCTATGTGCTCTTCCTCGCCGGCCTGTCCTGGCGGCTGATGATAGGCGGGGCACTGGCGGCGGTGGCCAGCGCCCCGTTCCTGTGGTCTATGCTGCACGACTACCAGCGTCACCGCATCCTGATGCTGCTCGATCCCTCGCAGGACGCGCTGGGCAAGGGCTACCACACCATCCAGGGCATGATCGCGGTCGGTTCCGGCGGCATCCTCGGCAAGGGCTACATGAACGGCACCCAGACGCACCTCGACTTCCTGCCCGAGCGCACCACCGACTTCATCTTTGCGGTGTGGTCGGAAGAGTTCGGCCTGATCGGCAACCTGCTGCTGCTGAGCCTGTATGTCTTCGTGATCGGCCGCGGCTTCATCATCACCGCCAACGCCTCCACCTATTTCACCCGCCTGATGGCGGGCAGCATCACGCTGACCTTCTTCACCTATGCCTTCGTCAACATGGGCATGGTCAGCGGCATCCTGCCGGTGGTGGGCGTGCCGTTGCCGCTGATCAGTTACGGCGGCACGTCCATGCTTACGCTGATGCTCGGATTTGGTATCCTGATGAGCATCCAGACCAACAAGAAACTCGTTAAAACCTGAGGGGATCCGATAATGAAAACAAGATCGTTGCTGGTGCTGTTCGCTGCGGTTGCCGTGAGCGCCTGTTCCACCACGCAGAAATCCGAAACGCAAAGCGCCGCACCCGTGGTGGATTCCATCTCCGGTCCCAGCAGCAAGGCGGCGCATGCCGCCAGCGGCACGGCAGCGCCGGCGGCAGGTAGCGGCGGTTACCTGCCCGGCGACGGCCCCGGCACCGATGCGCCCAACCTCGACAACATCCCCGATGCGGTGCCCAAGGCCGAACCGCTGCACCGCTACGCCAATCGTCCGTATTCCGCTTTGGGCAAGACCTACACGCCGCTGCAGGCGCCGGGCAACTACAAGCAGCGCGGCATCGCCTCCTGGTACGGCAAGAAGTTCAACGGACAACGCACTTCCATCGGCGAGATCTACGACATGTACGGCATGACAGCCGCGCATCCCACGCTGCCGATCCCCAGCTATGCGCGCGTCACCAACGTCGCGAACGGCAAATCCGTCATCGTGCGCATCAACGACCGCGGCCCGTTCCTGCATGAGCGCATCATGGACCTGTCCTATGCCGCCGCCTACAAGCTCGGCTTCGTTAACAACGGCAGCGCAGAGGTGGAAGTCGAGAGCATCGCCGTCGACGGCAATGCGCCCGTCATGGCCGCCGCCGAACCGTCGCCGGTCAAGGTCGAACCGATCGCGGTGACCCCCATCGCGGCGACCGCACCCGGCCTGCCGGTCGAGACCGCAGGCGCGGCCAGCGGCAAGGTTTTCCTGCAGCTCGGCGCATTCAAGTCGACGCAGGGCGCGGAAAGCTTCCTCGCCAAGATGCGCGCCGAACTGGGCGATGGCGGCAAGGCGCTCACCCTGTACCAGAAACAGGGGCTGACCCGCGTGCACATGGGACCTTACGCGAATGAGAACGAAGCGCGCAATGCGGCCGGCAAACTGGCCTCGACACTGGGCTTCAAGCCCTTCGTGAGCCTGCACTGATGCACACCGCCGCCAACATCGCGGTTGGCATCGTCGCGCTCATCCACATCTACATCCTCGTGCTGGAGATGTTCCTGTGGGAGAGTCACACCGGGCTGCGCGCGTTCGGCTTCACCAGGGAATTCGCCGCCGCCACCCGCATCCTCGCGGCGAACCAGGGCCTCTACAACGGCTTCCTCGCGGCGGGGCTGTTCTGGGGATTGCATACCGGCGATATCCACGTGCAGAGGTTCTTTCTGGGCTGCGTGGTGACGGCGGGTTTCTACGGTGCGATCACCGCGAATGCCCGGATACTGTGGGTGCAGGCGGTGCCGGCGGTGGTGGCGCTCGTGTTGTTGGGGTTGGCGCCGTCCTATTGACGATGAGCAGCGTTTGCGCTGCCGCCTGAATCCGTTCGTCCGCACAGCCAACGATTTACCCGCTCACTCCAAGGTTCTCTGTCCGGATTTCACTCAGGCTTGGGAATGATGACGTGTTTCTTGTACGGCCATGAAGTTCGAGTGAACGCTTCCAGCGACTCCTTGACGATGCTTTTCATGAAGGCGCTGTCTATCCTTAGCCAGCGCTCGCGCAAGTCATCGGCGACGCCTGCCTCTCGTATGGACTCATCCAGCAATGCGCGGCGTATCTCGAACAGCTCTTGCGTGATGTACATGGCTTCATGCGCCACGTTGATGTCCTTGCCCATGTAAACCACATCGCCGCCCATCTTAGTGGCCATGAACGCGGTTTGCCGGTTCTCGATGGCGATCTGGCTATGGCCTTCGAAGAACAGTTTGAGCCAGGGGTGGGCGTACACTTTGTCGTAGAAGACCTTATGCACCCGTTGCAGGGTGGGCAGGCCGCCGACGGCGTCGAACAAGGTGCCCATCAGGAGGCCACCCGCAATACCAGCCCCTTCAAATACGCCCCCTCCGGAAAGCTCAGCAACACCGGATGATCGGCCGCCGCATGCAGTTTTCTCACGATCTGCGCATCCACCCCTGCATCCAGCGCGGCCCCCGCGATGATCTTCTGGAACAGGTCGTCGCTGATGCCGCCGGAGCAGGAGTAGGTGAACAGCAGGCCGCCCGGCCGCAACAATTTGAAGCCCAGCAGGTTGATGTCCTTGTAGGCGCGCGAGGCTTTCTCGGCAAAAGCCGCAGTGGGGGCGAACTTGGGCGGATCGAGCACGATGAGGTCGAACTTGCGGTTCTGGTCGCGCAGTTTGCGCAGCGCATCGAACACGTCGGCGCATTGCCATTCGGCGCGCGAAGCATCGAGCCCGTTCAGTTCCACATTGGCTTG
Source organism: Pseudomonadota bacterium (assembly GCA_021847165.1). Classification (GTDB taxonomy): domain Bacteria; phylum Pseudomonadota; class Gammaproteobacteria; order Burkholderiales; family Gallionellaceae; genus Sideroxyarcus. The sequence goes on along the minus strand of JAJZUH010000032.1, from coordinate 928 downwards.
CGCCAGTCGCAGGGCTTCCTGCGACGAGTCGATGGAGAGCACCGACGCGGCACCCCCGCGCAGCGCGTAGAGTGAGAAGCCGCCGGTGTAGCAGAAGCAGTTGAGCACGTCCTTGTCGTGCGCCAGCGTGCCGGTGAATGCGCGGTTGTCGCGCTGGTCGAGGTAGTAGCCGGTCTTCTGGCCGGCGGCCACATCCACCGCGAAACGCAATCCGTTCTCGGACACCTCTACCTTTTCCGGCAGCGTGCCGCGCAGCACGCCACAACGACCGGGCAGTCCTTCCAGTTCGCGGCCGTCGGAATCCGAGCGTTCGTAGATACAAGCGGGCGTACACAGTTCCTGCAGGATATCGGCCAGGATGTCGCGCCAGCGTTCGGGGCCGGCGCTGCCCAATTGCATCACCAGCACGTCGCCGTAGCGGTCCACGATGAGGCCGGGCAGCCCGTCCGATTCGCCGTGGATCAGGCGCGTGCCGTTGCTGTCCCGGTCGAGGCCGAGCGAGCGGCGTGCTTTCAGCGCGCTGGCGATGCGGTTGCGGAAGAAGGCCTGGTCGATGACGTCGTTTTCCTGCCACGACCATACGCGTGCGGCGATCTGCGAATCTGCGTTGCAGGCCGCCCAGGCGAGGAAGCTCCCGCTGGCATCGCGTACCGCGACGGTGTCACCGCTGGCCGGTCTGCCGTCGATGCACTCGATGGCGCCGGAGAAGATCCACGGGTGGCGGCGCAGCAGGGATTTGTCGCGCTCTGCCTTGAGGATGATGCAGGGCTCGGCGGCGGGGTTTCCGGTCAGGGGTTTGGTGGCCGTGTGCCTGACGGGCGCATCGCCCTGCTGCTTGCTGCGCTGCACGCGCTTGCGGAAATCCTTGCCGCCCTGCGACTGGCGGTGCGGGGTAGATGGCGATCTTGGTTTTGTCTGGCTCATGTTT
>JAJZUH010000198.1 GCA_021847165.1 Pseudomonadota bacterium | reverse complement strand
GGCGCCAACATCCTGACGCGCAGCCTGATCATCTTCGGCCAGGGCGCGGTGCGCTCGCATCCCTATGTGCTGAAGGAGATCCATGCCGCGCACGACCAGAACAGCAAGCGGGCCGTACGCGAATTCGACGAGGCGCTGTTCGGCCATATCAGCTTCAGCCTGAGCAATGCGGTGCGCAGCCTGGTCTATGGCCTCACCGGCGGGCGCATCATCGGCGTGCCGACCGAACAGCCGACCAAACGTTATTACCAGGCGCTGACGCGCTACTCGGCCGCATTCGCTTTCGCTGCCGACGTCTCCATGCTGGTGCTGGGGGGCGGACTCAAGCGCAAGGAGAAGCTGTCGGCGCGGCTGGGCGACGTGCTGAGCCAGATGTACCTGTGCTCCGCCGTGCTGAAACGCTTCGAGGACGATGGTCGTCCCGACGACGACTTGCCGCTGCTGCACTGGGGCATGCAGGATGGCCTGTACCGCATCCAGGTCGCATTCGACGGCGTGCTGCAGAATTTCCCCAACCGCTTCGCCGCATTGCTGTTGCGCGCGATGATCTTTCCGCTTGGCCAGTGCCGCAAGCCGCCCAGCGACCATCTCGGCCACCAGGTGGCTGCGCTGCTGCTCAAGCCCGGCCCGGTGCGCGAGCGCCTGACGGCGGGCATGTTCGTTCCGCGCGACGAAAACGATGCGGTCGGTGCGCTGGAAGCCGCACTGGCCAGCACGCTGGCGTGCGAACCGCTGCAGGCCGAACTGGAAAAAGCCGTCAAGGAGGGCAAGCTCAAGGCGCGCGAAGAGCTGCAGCAGATCGCCGAGGCGCGCGAACTGGGCATCATCGATGCGGAACAGGCGCTGCAGCTGGAACGCGACTATGCCTTGCGCCGCAAGGTCATCATGGTGGATGACTTCGCCCCGGAACAGTTGCGAGCGTATCAGGGATGACCGATCTCGCCGGCAAGGTGGTCTTCATCACCGGTGCCAGTCGCGGCATCGGCAGGGAGATCGCCCTGCGCTGCGCGCGCGACGGTGCGAAGGTGGTCATCACCGGCAAGACGGCGGAAGCGCATCCGAAATTGCCGGGGACCATCCACAGCGTGGCCGCGGAAGTGGAGACGGCTGGCGGACAGGCGCTGGCGATCCAGCTCGATGTGCGCGACGAACTGGCCATCGAGGCAGCGGTCGAACGGGCGGCCGCGCATTTCGGCGGCATCGACGTGCTGGTCAACAACGCCAGCGCGATCAGCCTCACTCCTACCCTGCAGACGCCGGCCAAGCGGCTCGACCTGATGTGGGACGTCAACATGCGCGCCACCTTCCTCGTGTCGCAAGCCTGCATCCCGCACCTGAAGCAGGCGGCCAATCCGCATATTCTTACGCTGTCGCCGCCGCTCAACCTGGAGGCGAAGTGGTTTGCTCCGCATGTCGCCTATTCCATCTCCAAGTACGGCATGAGCCTGTGCGCGCTGGGGATGGCGAAGGAGTTCGCGCAGGACGGCATCGCGGTGAACTGCCTGTGGCCGCGCACCACCATCGCCACCGCAGCCATCGAGTTCAATTTTCCCGAGGCCATCCTGCGCGCGTCGCGCAAGCCGGCCATCGTGGCGGATGCGGCCCATGCCATCCTGCGGCGCGACAGCAAGACCTTCAGCGGCTTCTTTTTCCTCGACGAGGAAGTGTTGCGCGCGGAAGGCGTGAAAAACTTCGATCATTATGCGGTCAGCCCGGGAGAGCGGCTGTATAACGATCTGTTCTTGTAGCCAGCATAATAAAAACAGGGAGAGGGGAATGACGGCAGTACGGAACGACGATGTGATATCGCCACAGCAGGCGGTGACGCTGCACGGCCTGTTCCTGGAGCGCGTGCGGCGCTCGCAGGACAAGATCGCATACAAGTATTTCGATGTCCGGCAGTCGGTGTGGGTCGACCTGAGCTGGGGCCAGATGCTCGAGCAGATCGCGCGCTGGCAGGCCGCGCTGGCACAGGAAGGGCTCGCCAAGGGCGACCGCGTGGCGATCATGTTGCGCAATTGTCCGCAGTGGGTGATGTTCGATCAGGCCGCGATGTCGCTGGGACTGGTCACCGTGCCGCTGTACACCGTCGACCGCGCCGACAACATCGCCTACATCGTCAACGACTCGAAGGTGAAAGTGCTGCTGTTCGAGACTGCCGAGCAATGGCAGGAGCTTTCCGGCGTGCTCGGTCAGATGGATTGCGTGCAGCGCTTCGTCTCGCTGGACGAATTCGGTCACAACGAGCCGCGCCTGGTGGCCGCGCCGAAATACCTGCACACGCCGGTGGCGGAATTGCAGCCTGCAGTGCCGTGCGCATGCGGCGAACTGGCCAGCATCATCTATACCTCGGGCACGACCGGCAGGCCGAAAGGCGTGATGCTGAGCCACAGCAACATGCTCTCCAACACCTACGACGCGATGGAGACCTTCACGGTGCGCGGCGATGATCTGCTGCTCTCGTTTCTGCCGCTGTCGCACACCTTCGAGCGCACCTGCGGCTATTACCTGCAAGTGATGACCGGCGCGACGGTGGCCTATGCGCGTTCCATTCCGCTGCTGTCGGAAGACCTGAAGGTCATCCGGCCGACCATCCTGATCTCGGTGCCGCGCATCTACGAACGCATCTACGGCTCGATCAAGAACGCCCTGGCCGAAGGTCCGTCGCTCAAGCGCAAGCTGTTCGACCTTGCAGTCGAGGTCGGCTGGGCGCGCTTCCTGCACGAGCAGCGGCGCGGCGGCTGGAAACCCTCGTTCCTGTTGTGGCCGTTGTTGCAAAAACTGGTGGCGCAAAAGATACTGGACCGTCTGGGCGGGCGCCTGCGCACCACGGTGAGCGGCGGCGCGGCGCTGGCGCCGGACATTTCGCGCGTGTTCGTCGGCCTGGG
>JAJZUH010000197.1 GCA_021847165.1 Pseudomonadota bacterium | reverse complement strand
GCTATGCGGAGATTCGATCCATCATGATACGCGTGAACCTACTGCCGCACCGCGCAGAAAAAAGAAAAGCCCGTCAACTGCAATTCATCATACTGAGTGCCATCTCGCTGGTGTTGGGTGGCGTGATCGTCGGCTTCGTCCATGTGGCCATCAGTACGCAGATTTCCTACCAGGAGCGCCGCAATGCTTATCTGAAGCAGGAGATATCGGTACTCGACAAGCAGATCGAAGAGATCAGGAAGCTGCGCGAACAGACCCAGGCGTTGCTGGCACGCAAAACGGTGGTCGAAAACCTGCAGAGCACGCGTTCGGATGTCGTTCATCTGCTCGACCAGATGCTGCGGATATTGCCGGACGGCGTGTATTTGCGAAGCCTCAAACAGACCGGATATAGAATCAGTATCGTTGGCTATGCCCAGTCGAGCGCGCGGGTTTCCACCCTGATGCGTTCGATCGAAGATTCTCCCTGGCTGGACTCGCCAAACCTGATAGAGGTAAAGGCGGCGACGGTAGGGGGCACGCGCCTGAGCGAGTTTTCCCTCAACTTTAACCTGACCAAGGGCACGGCGCCTGCTGCTTCAACGCCCACCACAACGGGCGGGAAGGGCTAAGGGTACACATGAAACTTATCGAAGAACTGAAGAACATCGATCCCAAGACGCCGGGTAGCTGGCCTTGGCTGGTGAAGTTTGCCGCGTTTGGCACATTGTTTCTTGTGGTTGTCGCCGCAGGAGCAGTTTTTGACTGGCAGGGACAGTGGGGAGATTTGCAGGCCGCCCAGCAACAAGAAGAGCAGTTAAGGGAGACCTTTCTGACAAAAAAACGCGAAGCGATCAACCTGGATATCATCAAAAAACAATTGATCGATACGCAGCAATCCTTCGGCGCGTTGCTCAAGCAGTTACCAAGCAAGTCGGAAATGGACGCGTTGCTGACGGACATCAATCAGGCCGGCCTGGGACGCGGTCTGCAATTTGATCTATTCAAGCCCGGAGCAGAAGCGGCAACCGGCGTGTTTACCGAGCAACCCATCACCATCAAGGTGACAGGGAACTACGACGACTTGGGGAAATTTGCCAGCGACATCTCGCAGTTGCCGCGTATCGTTACGCTGAACGATATCAGCATTGCGCCCGGAGCGGGCGGGGTGCTGTCGATGGATGCAACTGCAAGGACCTATCGCTATCTGGACGAAGATGAACTGGCTGCACAGAAGCGGGCTGCCAAGGCGGGAGCACGAAAATGAGAATCGCGCGCTACATATTTCTGGCATCGCTGTTGCTGGCTGGTTGCGGCGGGGAGGAATTTCAGGACTTGCGCGATTTCGTCAAGAACGCCGGGGCGGACATGCGGGGCAAGGTTGCGCCGCCGCCGGATATAAAGCCCTACGAGCCATTCAGTTACGACAATGATTCGAATCTGCCCGACCCATTCAAGCCGCGCAAGCAGGATGCAAGAAGTGCCAGCCATGGCGGCCAGAATCAGCCCAACCTGAATCGCCCCAAAGAGGAACTGGAAGATTTCCCCCTGGAGAGCCTGAAAATGGTGGGTTACCTGTCTCAAAAAGGCGTTGGCCAAGCGGTGATCCGCTCAACCGAAGGCAAACTCTACCGCGTTAAAGCAGGGAATTACATCGGATTGAATTTCGGGCAGATCACCTCGGTGACTGAAACCGAAGTGAAAATCAAGGAAATGGTGCAAGACAGCGTAGGCGACTGGTCCGAACGCGAGAGCAGCCTGCAGTTGGTCGAATGATTTAGGAGCAAATACTATGAAACAAGTCAGCAATCCGGTTTTGGGTGTCATCCGATTGGTAGCGGCGTCCTTGCTATTGGGTGCGTCTCTTGCGCAGGCTCAGGAATCTGGGAATGCTGACGCATTGAACAGCATCCAGTCTTTGAGTGCGAACAATGAGCCCGGCGGCAAGGTAGTGATCACGGTCGGTTTGAAAACTGCGCCGAGCGGGCAGCCTGCCACCTTCGCCATCAATACACCGCCGCGCATTGCCTTCGACTTTGCCGGCACCGAGAACGGGCTGGGAAAATCTACCCAGGAGTTCGGTGAGGGCGATCTGCGCAGTGCCAACATCGTGCAGGCTGGCAATCGTACGCGACTGGTGGTCAACCTGGCGCAGATGTTGAGTTACGAAACACGAATCGACGGCAATAACCTGCTGATCACCTTGCAACGAAAAGGCGTTGCGGGCGGAGATACCGTGCTTGCGCATTTCGCCGATGCGAAACAGGGGATGCAGCAAAAACACAGCCTGCGGGATATCGATTTTCACCGCGGCAAGAACGGCGAAGGCCGGGTGCAGGTCGATCTTTCCGATACGGATATCGGCATCGACATCAAGCAGCAGGGGCGCATGTTGCTGGTCGATTTCCAAGGCACGAACCTGCCGCGTAATTTGCAGCGCAAACTGGATGTAACGGATTTCGGTACGCCGGTTCAGCTGGTCGACGCATTTGCGGATGGGGATAACGTACGTCTGGCGATCGAGCCCAAGGGGCAATGGGAATACTCGGCCTACCAGACGGACAATAAATTCATTATTGAGATTAAATCCGTCGTAGAAGACCCGAACAAGCTGGTGAAGGGTAACCAGCAAGGCTACGCCGGTGAAAAACTTACCCTGAATTTCCAGAATATCTCGACACGCGAAGCGTTGAGCGTGATCGCCGACTTTACCGGCCTGAATATGGTGATCAGCGATACGGTCTCCGGCAATCTGACGTTGAGATTGAAGGATGTGCCCTGGGACCAGGCATTCGACATCATCCTGCAAAGCAGGGGGCTGGATATGCGCAAGAACGGCAATGTGATCCAGGTAGCGCCGCGCGAAGAGATCGCCAGCAAGGAGAAGATCGACCTGACTGCGCGCCAGGAGATCGGC
>JAJZUH010000196.1 GCA_021847165.1 Pseudomonadota bacterium | reverse complement strand
ATCTCGGCCGGGTCGTCGGCGCTGAATGGCTGGCGAGCGCGGAAGCCGTGCACCGCCAGTTGCGTCCGCATCTTCCGGCCGACTATGCTGCAAAGATGGTGCGCGTACTGAAAGACGCGCGCATGGCGCTGGCGGTTGAGGGCGATGCGGTGCTGGGCCTGGCGGTCTATCGCTGGCACGAAAACACTTTCGATGGCGTGAAGTTCTACATCGACGATCTCGTCACCGACGGTGCCTGCCGGTCGAAGGGGGTGGGCCGTTTCCTGATTGCACATCTGGAAGAGGTTGCCGGGAAATTGGGTGCAAGCGGCCTGGTGCTGGATTCCGGGACGCAGCGCACGCGGGCGCACAAGTTCTACTTCCGTGAAGGTTTTGTCATTCCCGCTTTTAACTTTAAGAAATCATTCTCATGAAACCAATCAATGTAGGTCTACTCGGTATCGGCACAGTCGGCGGCGGCACCTTCACCGTACTGCAACGCAACGCGGAAGAAATCACCCGCCGTGCCGGCCGTCCCATCCGCATCACGGTGGTGGCGGACAAGAACGTCGCGCTGGCGAAAAAAGTCACGGGCGGAACATGCCGCGTAACGGACGATGCGTTCTCGGTCGTGACCGACCCGGAAGTGGATATCGTCATCGAACTGATCGGCGGCTACGGCGTTGCGAAGGAACTGGTGCTGAAGGCCATCGCCAACGGCAAGCATGTGGTCACCGCGAACAAGGCCTTGCTGGCCACGCACGGCAACGAGATATTCAAGGCGGCGCAGGACAAGGGCGTGATGGTCGCGTTCGAGGCGGCGGTGGCGGGCGGCATTCCCATCATCAAGGCGCTGCGCGAAGGATTGACCGCCAACCGCATCGAATGGATCGCCGGGATTATCAATGGCACCACCAATTTCATCCTGTCCGAGATGCGCGACAAGGGCTTGAGCTTCGACACCGTGCTGAAAGAAGCGCAGCGCCTGGGCTACGCCGAGGCGGACCCCACCTTCGACATCGAGGGCGTGGACGCGGCGCACAAGATCACCATCCTGTCTGCGCTGGCCTTCGGCATCCCGATGCAGTTCGACAAGGCTTACGTCGAAGGCATTTCCAGGCTCGATGCGGCCGATATCAAATATGCCGAACAGCTCGGCTACCGCATCAAGCTGCTGGGCATCACCAAGCGTACGCCCGAAGGCATCGAGCTGCGCGTGCACCCCACGCTGATCCCGGCAAGGCGCCTGATCGCCAACGTCGAGGGCGCGATGAATGCGGTCGTGGTGCAGGGTGATGCCGTCGGTGCGACGCTGTATTACGGCAAGGGCGCCGGTGCCGAGCCGACCGCCAGCGCGGTGATCGCCGACCTGGTCGATGTGACGCGCATGGCCACCGCCGATCCGCAGAACCGTGTGCCGCATCTGGCATTCCAGCCGAACGCGATGGCCGACCTGAAGGTCCTGCCGATGGACGAGGTGATCACCAGCTACTACCTGCGCCTGCGCGTTGTTGATAAACCAGGAGTTCTGGCCGACATCACCCGCATCCTGGCGGACGAACAGATCTCCATCGACGCCGTGATCCAGAAGGAGCCGGGCGAAGGCGAAGATCAGACCGACCTGATCATGCTGACCCACCAGACGCGCGAGAAGCGCATCAAGGCGGCCATTGCGAAGATCGAGGCATTGGGCGTGGTTGCGGGCAAGGTGACCAAGCTGCGGCTGGAAGAATTGGGTAAATAAATCACTAGCACCCTCCCCCTTGCAGGGGGAGGGCAGGGGTGGGGGTAGAAGTTCATAGAGTTCCCCCCCCATCCTGACCTTCCTCTTCAAGGGGAAGGAACTGTCGAGTCCGAGGATATTTGAAATGAAATACATCTCCACCCGCGGCAACAGCCCTGCGAAAACTTTTACCGAGATCCTGCTCGGCGGGCTCGCGCCGGACGGCGGCCTGTATCTGCCGGAGCAGTATCCGCAAGTGACGCGCGCCGAACTGGATGCCTGGCGCAAGCTGTCGTATGCCGACCTTGCATTTGCCGTGCTGTCCAGATTCGCCACCGATATTCCGGCGGCAGACCTCAAGGCCATCGTCAACAAGACCTATACCGCGCAGGTGTACTGCAACGGCCGCGCCGATTCCGATGCCACGCAGATCACGCCGTTGCGCAAGCTGGCCGACGGCGTGCATATCCTCGAACTCTCCAACGGCCCGACGCTGGCGTTCAAGGACATGGCGATGCAGCTGCTCGGCAACCTGTTCGAATACGCGCTGGCGAAGCAGAACGAAGAACTGAACATCCTTGGCGCGACCTCCGGCGATACCGGCTCCGCTGCCGAATATGCGATGCGCGGCAAGAAAGGCATCCGCGTGTTCATGCTGTCGCCGAACGGCAAGATGAGCGCGTTCCAGCGCGCGCAGATGTATTCGCTGCAGGACCCCAACATCCACAACATCGCCATCAACGGCATGTTCGACGATGCGCAGGACATGGTGAAGGCGGTGTCCAACGACCACGCGTTCAAGGCCAAGTACAAGATCGGCACGGTCAACTCGATCAACTGGGCGCGCGTGTCGGCGCAGGTGGTGTACTACTTCAAGGGCTATTTTGCCGCGACAAAATCCAGCGACGAGCAGGTCGCGTTCTCGGTGCCGTCCGGCAACTTCGGCAACATCTGCGCCGGCCATATCGCGCGCATGATGGGCCTGCCGATCGGCCAGCTCATCCTGGCGACCAACGAGAACGACGTGCTCGACGAGTTCTTCCGCACCGGCGTGTATCGCCCGCGCGGCACCGACCACACCTACGAGACCAGCAGCCCGTCGATGGACATCAGCAAGGCCTCCAACTTCGAGCGCTTCGTGTTCGACCTGGTCGGCCGCGACGGTGCCAAGGTGCGCGAATTCTGGAGCAAGGTGGATGCGGGCGGCGC
>JAJZUH010000195.1 GCA_021847165.1 Pseudomonadota bacterium | reverse complement strand
ATCCGCCCGGCATCCCGCTGCTGATCCCGGGCGAGCGCTTCAACAAGACCATCGTCGATTACCTCAGGTTTGCGCGCGATTTCAACAAGCGCTTCCCCGGCTTCGAGACCGACATCCACGGTCTGGTCGCGGAAAAGGGCAGCGGCGACTGCGTCTACTACGTCGACTGCGTGAAATAGCCAGGGTAGCGATGTCACAGCTGCGCCATCCGGCCGACGACGGCGACAAACTGCGCATCGACAAGTGGTTGTGGGCTGCCCGCTTCTTCAAGACGCGCAGCCTTGCGGTCGATGCGGTGGAAGCCGGCCGGGTGACGATGAACGAAGCGCGCCTCAAGCCGGCCAAGGCCATCGGCGTGGGCGACCATCTGGTGATCCGCCTCGGGCCATATCAATTCGAGATCGAGGTGCTGGCCCTGTCCGGCAAGCGCGGCCCCGCATCGGAAGCGCAGAAGCTCTACCGCGAGAGGGATGAGAGCCGTGCGCGCCGTGCCGAGATTGCCGCCAACCTGAAGGCGCTGCCGCCGCCGACGTTCAAGGGGCGGCCGACCAAGCGCGACCGGCGCGATATCGAGCGCTTTGAAGAACGGACCCGGCACGTCACCAACAAGGCCTGGGGCGATTTCCAGTAACCGTATTCTGTCCCTCCCCGATCATGCCGGCCGACAACAGCAGAAAACCAGCGAACCGATGGCGCGGCTATGCCATCAATCTGCTGCTGTTCATCGCGGTGGTGGTGGGGATGCGCATCTGGCAGCAGCGCGACATGGTCAGCGGTCCCGCCCCCGCCTTGCAGGGCGCCACGCTCGCCGGCCAGCCCTATAAGCTGCCCGCCCATCCGGAACGGCCGGTGCTGGTGCATTTCTGGGCAACATGGTGTCCGATCTGCCGTGCCGAGCAGGGATCCATCGTTGCCATCGCGCACGACCATCCGGACGTGATTACCATCGCCATGCAAAGCGGCAAGCCGGACGAGGTGGCCAGATTCATGCGCGAGCAGGGGATCGACTTCCCGGTGGTGAACGATGCGGACGGCAGTCTCTCCGCCAGCTGGGGGGTGCATGCCGTCCCCGCCAGCTTCATCATCTCGCCCGACGGCACGATACGTTTCGTCGAGGTCGGCTACACCACCGGGATCGGTCTCAGGTTGAGGCTGTGGCTGGCCGGGCTTGTCTGACGCAGACGGCGTCAGATGGTGCCGACCAGCATCTTGATGCCGATCACGAAAAGAAAGGTCGCGAACACTTTCTTGAGCGTTGCCACCGGCAGTCTGTGGGCGGCCCTGGCGCCCAGCGGGGCGATGAGCACGCTGGCCACCACCAGGCCGGCCAGGGACGGCAGATGGACAAAGCCCAGGCTGCCTTCCGGCAGGTCGGCGACTGACCAGCCGTTCACCAGGTAGCCGACGGTGCCGGCGACCGCGATGGGGAAACCGATCGCAGCCGAGGTGCCGATGGCGTTGTGCATCTTCACGTTGCTCCAGGTCATGAAGGGCACCGACAGCGCGCCGCCGCCGATGCCGACAAAGCTCGACACCAGGCCGATGATGCCGCCCGCCGCGATGATGCCGCCGGTGCCGGGCAGCTGGCGCGTCGGCTTCGGTTTGATGTTGAGTATCAGCTGCGTCGCCACATAGAACAGGAACGCGATGAACAGGCCCTTGAGCAGGCTCGCCGGCAGTTTTGCCACCAGGAACGTGCCGGCCAGGGTGCCGACCAGGATGCCCGGCGTGATGCGCTGCACGATGCTCCAGTCGACTGCGCCATGCCGGTGGTGGGCGCGCAGGCTGGACACCGAGGTGAACATGATGCTGGCGAGCGAGGTGCCGATCGCGATATGGATCATGTGGTCTGCCGGGAAATGCTGGGCGGCGAAGATGAACATCAGGATGGGGACGATCACCACGCCTCCGCCCACGCCCAGCAGCCCGGCCAGAAAGCCGGCGATGCTGCCGGCAGCAAGATACAACAGCACGAATTCCCAACTGATCATCGACAGACTCCTTCTGGTGGCCGCACAGGCGAAATCCTGTGCGGCCGCGATTTGACCGGGCGATCCCGGCGTACTATTTCAGCCACTCCGCGAGTGCGCGGTGATCGCTGAAATCCTGGATGGCATGGGCGGCGATCTGCGGGTGTTCCGCTGCAAGCAGTTTCGCGAGATCGTTCCCCGGCCCGAGCTCGATTGCCTTGCCGATGCCGGATTCCGCCAGCGCCTCCATGCATCCCTCCCATCTGATGGTCGCGGCGATCTGGCGCGACAGCGCATCGATCGCCGCTGCGCGCGAGCGCACCGGCATCGCGTCCACCGCAGCCAGCACGGGTATCCTGGGCGCGACTATCCCGCTCGCCCCCAGGATGTCGCGGAACGAGGCGGCGGCCTGGGCGAGGTAGTGGCTGTGGGCGGGAATGCTGACGGGCAAGCGCACCATGCCCGGATTCAGCGCCTGAAAATCGGCCACGAAACGTTCGATTGCCTGGCCGGGCCCGGCCAGGACCATCTCGCCATTCCGGCGCTCGATCGCGGTATCCAGGCCGTAGTCGGCGATTGCGCGGTCGCGGGCGGCCAGCGTCGCGGGTGATACGCGGCCGCGCCACAAAACCATGCATCCGTTCCCCGCATGTGCGCTGGCTGCGGCTGCATCCATCAGGCGCGCGCGCGCGCGCACCAGCTGCAACGTCTCTGCCGCCGTGAGCGCCCCGGCGACATGATAGGCGAGCAATTCGCCCAGCGAGTAGCCGGCGACCAGATCGGGTTCGGGCAGCAACGGCGCGATGCGCGCCCAGGTGGCCAGCTGGTAACAGGCGATGGCGAACTGGGCGTGCTGGTTGAGGAATATTTCCCGGTCGCCGAGCGCGCTCCACCATTGCATGACATCCTGTCCCAGCGCCGCGCTCGCCGCTTGCCGCACGGA
>JAJZUH010000031.1:4975-16086 GCA_021847165.1 Pseudomonadota bacterium | reverse complement strand
GTCGTTCCGCTCGGCAGTACGGCAACGACTGCCGACAGGCCGCAAACCTGGCTGGGCAACCAGCCTGTGCTGGTCACTGCCGACCACGATCAATGGTACGCGGTGGTCGGCCTGCCTCTGGACATGAAACCGGGCCCGCATGAGTTGAACGTCAAAATTGGCAGCGCAACGAAAGCGGAGTCCTTCGTGGTCAATCCCAAGGACTATCCCGAACAACACGTCACGCTCAAGGACAAGAGCAAGGTGGACCTGTCGGCTGCCGACCTGGCCCGCGCCGAGCGCGAGATATCCGCCATCAAGGAACTGAAGCGCCACTGGCGCGCTGCGCCCGATACCGACCTGGCCTTCATCGTTCCCGCTGAAGGCAATCTGGCCGGGCGTTTCGGGGTGCGCCGATTCTTCAACGGCGAACCGCGCTCGCCGCATGCCGGCCTTGATGTGGCGGTCGCGAGCGGCACCCCGGTCAAGGCCAGCGCCCAAGGCCGGGTGCTGGCGGTCGGCGACTACTTTTTCAACGGCAAGACGATCTTTCTCGACCACGGCAATGGCTTGATCACCATGTACTGCCACCTCGAGCGGATTGGCGTTAAAGCGGGCGAGACGGTGAGCAAGGGGCAGCTGCTCGGACTTTCCGGCAAGACTGGGCGCGCCAGCGGCCCGCATCTGCACTGGAGTGTGGTTCTTAACGGAGCAATGGTCGATCCCGAACTGTTCATTCCGGCAACAGCCCATCAGTGACCATCCAGAAACCCCCCGAATAACGACTTGCGGCCAGGACTCGCGGTCACGATTCGAATGCACTGGGCAAAAAAAAGCCTGGCCAGAGCCAGGCTTTCCCAGATGTGTACCTTGGGTCAAAGCAGAACCATGCAGCTATCGGTTTGGTTGGCCAGCAAAAATAATCATGAACACGAGCACGATGAACGGCGACATGACAAAAACGAGTGGCAAGGCAATCATGGAATCCTCCCGGACAAGTGAAGTTGAACGGCACGCAAATCCCAATTGAAAACGCACCGGGGCAAAAACCCCGGTAACTATGTGCCTAAAAACCCATGAGTGTCAAATTGTTATTTATCCCTGGCTGACTTGCGGGAATTTGCCACGCCGCTTCCCTCCTCCAGGCCGGTATCAGCCTGCAGCCAAGCGAGGTGAGCAATCTTGCAGTACGCACTGTCAAGGCCACCGCGCAAATCGGCGTCGATCTTGCCCGAAGCGCGGCTACCCTGCTGAGGGATATTCGCGCAGGGGCGGGCAAACGCTGGTCCGCATTGGCGAAGTGGCGAATTCCACGCGTGAACAAAGTTCCGCGAGCAACGATATCGCCGTTCAGGTCGAACAGATCGCCCAGATGGTCGAAAGCACTTGCACCTCGATGGCAGCTGCCGCGCAGACGGCCGAACGGCTGGATCGCCTGGCCCGAGAATTGAATAATGCCGTCGGCCGGTTCCGTTACCGATGCCCGCGCAATCGAGGGAATAACCCTGGCACAGCGCGATCCATCCCGCCTCACGCCGAGTATGGCGCCGCCACCCAGTTCCTGATCAAGGCTGCTTCGGTATCCGGCAAATACCTGAAGCCGGCCTCCAGATCGCGCGCCACGGCATAGGCAACCTTGGGCGGGGTGATGGTGCCGGCCACCAGATGGGCGTACCAGGCCGAGACATATCCGGCGGCGCGATCGAACGCCTGCAACTGCGCGCACATCTCGACACCGGCCAGGTCAGGGTTCCACTGGAAGGGTTTGAGTTCGCGCGCATGGCGCGAAACCAGCGATGCGGACACCACCGGATTGCGATAGCGGTCCTGGTGTTCGCGCAGCGCAACAATCCAGTGGTCGCAGAAATGGCCGCGCGCCGCCGCGCTGCTGTGCGTCCATTCGGAAAGCAGGCGCGGCAAACCGGCATTGCGCGCATCCGATGCCGCGATCCTGGCGACGGTCTGCCGCATATCGATCAGCCGGCGGAAAAGATAACGGGGTGCCGCCACCGCCTGTGCTTCCAGCGTTTCGGGCAGGATCGGTTCCGTCAACTCCTGCAGATCTTCCGGCGGACTGCTGGCGTCGATCAGTTTGCGGTCGAGCACCTCCTGCAGTTCTTCGATTTCGAGTTGCAGGAAATCCGCCGGTGCCGGACCGTAGGGAGCGACAAAATAATGCGTGCGCCCCGTGTGGCGCGTCGCCAGCAAGCCGCTGCCTGCGTGGCGCTCGGCCAGTTCGTGCATGTCGCCATCGCAAATCGCCAGTTCCGCCTTTGCCCAGGATTCCAGATTGTCGGCAATGCGGGTGCCATCCGGCTGGATGATGCCGCCGGGGCGATACCAGCCGCCCCGATTCAGCGCATAACGAAAGGTGCAACCGGGGCGTATGCGGTTGGCGACTTCCAGCAGCGCGCTGTGATGCGGGCGCGGAGGAAGGGCGCCGATCTCGCCGGCCAGGTTGTGCAGCGTGGATGCATCAAGCGTGTAGATACTCATCGGTCGTCCCCAGGCAAAAATCCATTCAGGCGCTGCCGCACCATCGCGCGCACGTCCGCCTCGGCGTCATCCGCCAATCCGGTCAGGGCCTCCAGAGGCGCTCGCTGCGCCGCCTCCAGGCGCACCACCCAATCGTCGTCCGCCAGCATCGCCGCCGCATCGGCAGGCAGCATGCGCGAAGCGGCGATGCGCCGCACTTCGTCGTCCCGGTCTTGCGCCAGCATGCCCAGAGCAAACGACGGCAACCGGCGCGCCACCTCCTTGCGCACCTCGCGGTCCGCGTCGCCCGCCATGCGCCGCAACTGACCGTGCGGGAGGCGCCGGGCTGCCTGCAGTCGTACCAGGTAATCCTCGTCCGCGATCAGCGCATTCAGGCGTTCCGGGGCGATGCGCTCGGCCACCGTCATGCGCACTTCGCGATCGCTGTCGTGCAGGTAATCGTCGAGTTCGTCGATGGGCAGACGGCTCGCCACCACGCGGCGCACCACTTCATCCGCGTCGCGCGGCATCTGCCGCACCCGTTCCAGCGGCGCATAGCGCGCAGCGATGGCGCGGCGTTCCCAGAACCCGTCATCCAGATAATCCTCGGCGAGCTGCGGATTGCGCCGCAGGAAGCGGTCGATCTGCCGCCCGCTCTGCGCGGTGAGGCAGATGTCGCCCGGCACACATCGGCCTTCCGGCAATAGCGCACGATGGGGACAGGCCTGGCAATCCGCACACACGACACCCGTCAACGGCGATGCCTCAGAATGACATATCGACATCTTCAAGACTTTCAATTGTCGCTCCGCAATATATCCGTATTGCAAACGAGCAACCAACGTGCCAGCGCGCAAGATCGCGCGCAAAGCCTTCAGCGACAGGGATTGGTCAGATGGCAGGAGTTGCGGAAAGGCCGGTTTTGTAGCGATTGCGACAAAACCGCGCGACTCAGGGTATGGGCTTGCGCAACACCGTCATGTGCGAAGAGGCAAACCCGAGCTTGCGATAGAATTCCAGCGCCGCCGCATTGTCGCGGTCGGCCAGCAGGGTGGCGCGCGTCATGCCCTGTTCCCGCGCCCACGCCAGCACATGCTCGACCAGCCGCCGTCCCAGTCCGCCGCCGCGGTGTGCGCGGCGCACGATCACATCTTCCAGCAGCAGCACGCGCCCGCCTTCCGCGGTGCTGATGGTGATCAGCGCATTGGCCATGCCCGCCACCTGGCCGTCGATGCGCAGCACGAACAGGCGGCCGGCGGCCGGGTTGTCGAGGATGGCGCGCAGGCCGCGCAACTGCTTGTCGCGCGCGGGCCGGAAATCGCTCTCCAGCGTGAACAGCTCGGACAGCAGTTCGGCGAGCTGCGGCAGGTCTGCCGCGGTGGCGAAGCCGATTTCAATGGTCATGCAACCTTGCTCCCGATACCAAGAAGTTTCCGTTGCCGGTTCGGCGCCCCGCATTCAGGCCATCAGCGCCACGCTCTTCACCTGCGCATACACGTCCATCCCGACCGCCAGGTCGAGCAGGTCGCGCGAACGGCGGGTGATGCGCGACAGCAGCACCTGCGCGTCGCCGACAGTCATGCGCACGTTCACCTTGTCGGCCCCCTCGTCGCGGATCTCGGCGATGCGCGCATGCAGGATATTGCTGATGCTGGAACCGTGCGGCGGCTGCGTGGCGATGCTCACGTCGCGCGCCAGCACGCGGGCACGCACCCGGTTGCCCGGCGGCTGCGCCACTTTCCCCACCCACAGGCTGCCGCCGGCAAAGTCGACCCGCGTGAGGTGATAGGCTTCATCATGCTGCGCCACGGTTGCCTCGATCACCGCGCCCGCATCGTCGAAATGAGCCATGGGCAGGTCGAGCCGGGCAAACGTCTCGGCCAGTGCGCCGCTGGCGATGACGCGCCCCCGATCCAGCAGCACCAGATGGTCGGCCAGCCGCGCCACTTCGTCCAGCGCATGGCTGACATAGAGTACGGGGATCTCCAGTTCGCGGTGCAGGCGCTCCAGATACGGCAGGATTTCCTGCTTGCTGCTGGTGTCGAGCGCCGAGAGCGGCTCGTCCATCAGCAGGATGCGCGGACTCGTGAGCAGCGCCCGGCCGATGGCGACACGCTGCCGCTCGCCGCCGGAAAGCCTGGCCGGATCGCGGCGTTCGACGAGGCGCTCCAGGCCCAGCCACTCCACCACCTGCTCCAGCCGCACCCTGCGTTCGGCGGCAGGGATGCGCTGGTAACCGTATTCCAGATTGGCGCGCACCGACAGGTGCTGGAACAGGCTGGCTTCCTGGAACACATAACCCAACGGCCGCTGGTGCGTAGGCACAAACGCGGTTTCGTCCTGCCATGTCTCGCCATTCACCCGCAATGAGCCGGCGGCTTGCTCCAAGCCGGCGATGCAGCGCAGCAAGGTGGTCTTGCCCGAGCCGGAAGGTCCGAACAGGGCGGTGACGCCTGTCGCCGGCGCAGCGAATGCGGCGTCCAGCGCAAAGCCATCCAGTTGCAGACGGAAGCTGGCCTGTATCGCTTTTGCCGCTGCGCCGTTCATCGCTCGACTTTCAACAGTTTTCCGCCCGCAAGGTAGAGGGAAAGCAGCACGGCGAACGAGAACAGCACCATGCCCCCGGCCAGCCAATGCGCGGTGGCGTATTCCATCGATTCGACATGATTGTAGATGGCGACCGAGAGCACGCGCGTCTCGCCGGGGATATTGCCGCCCAGCATCAGCACCACGCCGAACTCGCCGACGGTATGCGCGAACGCAAGGATGATCGCAGTGATGAAACCGGGGCGCGCCAGGGGCAGCGCCACGCTGAAGAAGCGGTCCCACCGGTTCGCGCGCAACGTCGCTGCCACTTCCAGCGGACGTTTGCCGATCGCCTCGAACGCGTTCTGGATCGGCTGCACGGCAAAGGGCAGCGAGAACAGCACCGAACCCACCACCAGCCCGGCAAAAGTGAACGGCAACATGCCGAGATGCAACGCCCTAGTCAATTCGCCTACCGCGCCGTGCGGCCCCATCAGCAGCAGCAGATAGAAGCCCAGCACGCTGGGCGGCAAGACCAGCGGCAATGCCACCAGCGCCGCGACCAGCCCCTTGTACCACTTGCGGCTATGCGCCAGCCACCACGCCAGCGGCGTGGCGACGAGCAGCAGCAGCAAGGTCGCGACGCTGGCCAGCTTGAGCGTCAGCCAGACTGCCTGCAGGTCGTCGGCACCTAGCGCATCCATGGATATCCCGGATCAGGGCTTGTCATAGCCGAAGCTGCGGATGACCGCCGCGGCCTGCTCGCCGCGCAGGAATTTCAGGAAAGCCTGCGCCGCGGCCTGATCCTTTGCGCCGCCCAGCAACACGGCACTTTGGCGTATCGGGCTGTACATGTGCGACGGCACCAGCCACAAGGAACCTTCAGTCACCTTGCCGTCCTTGGTGACCTGCGACAACGCGATGAAAGCCATGTCGGCGTTGCCGGTGGCGGCGAACTGGTAGGTCTGCGCGATGCTCTCGCCCGTCACCAGTTTGCCTTGCACTGCAGCGTTCCACAGCCCCATGGTTTGCAGCGTCTCTTCCGCGGCCTGTCCATAAGGTGCGAGCTTGGGATCGGCATAGGCCAGCTTGTTATAGCCCCCCCTGCTCAACACCGCTCCCTTGTCGTCCACGAACCCGGGCCTGGCGCTCCACAGCACCAGTTTGCCCAGCGCATACACGAAGCGCGTGTTGGCGACCGCCAGTCCTTCCTGCTCCAGCAGCTTGGGATTCTTCTCGTCCGCGGACAGGAACACGTCGAACGGCGCCCCCTGTTTGATCTGCGAGTAGAACTTACCGCTGGAACCGAAACTGAGCTTCACCGTGTGCCCGCTCTGCTTCTGGAACAGATCGACGATCTGCTGCGCCGGCGCGGAAAAATTCGCCGCCACCGCAGCGTTCACCTCGCCCGCGTTCGCCCCATTCATCGCACCGAACAACAGCGCTCCAGCTGCCAGCCACAGATTCAGATTACGCGCGTTCATCGATGATCCACCTATGCATTGACTGCCAGAATGACATGCGACGCCTTGATCAGCGCACACGCCTTGACCCCTTCCTTGAGGCCCAGCGACTTGATGCTGTCGTTGGTCACCACTGCGGCGACGGTCTTGCCGCCGGCCAGTTCGATGATCACCTCGCCGTTCACCGCACCTTCCTGGCAACGCACCACCGTGCCGTGCAGCTCGTTGCGCGCGCTGGTCTTGAAGCCGTCCGAGGTGGTCACGATCACCCACGGCGCCTTGACCAGGGCATACGCTTCCGCGCCGACCTTGAGGCCGAGATGGTCGACACTCTCGTTGGTGATCACCGCGGCCAGCACATCCCCGCCGCCGATCTCCATGATCACCTCCGCATTGATCGCCCCGAGCTTGATGCTCCTGATCGTGCCGAGAAACTGGTTGCGCGCACTCGTCTTCATGTCGAATCTCCTTATCAAATGATAATACTCATCAAAATCGTCCATGACCTGTGCGAGCTTCTTCAGCACCTCTTCGCGCTCCTGCTCCAGCCGCCGATACGCTCCTGCCACCCGGCGGCCATGGGTGGTGAGGGTGGTACCGCCCCCCTTCTTGCCGCCGGTCTTGCGCTCGACCAAGGGCTGCTCGGAAAGATTGTTGATCGCCTCCACCGCTTCCCACGCAGCCTTGTAGCTCATGCCCATCGCATTTGCCGCCGCCGAGATGGAGCCCGTCGCATCGATACGCTCCAGCAGTTCCAGATGATCCCAGCGCCGTCCCCTGGCGATCTTCAGCCTGGACACCGTTCCGGTTTTCTTCTCGATGATCGCTTGAGCCATGACAGAACCTCGCACGTTATAACCAGTCACATCCTAACGATGAGCAAAAGCGATGCCATTTTGCGCATTCCCGCCCCATCCCTCGCCCACACTTGATTCCGGCGAATCTGCAACGCCCTCAAACCAGCCAACACAACACCCTGATTTGTATATTTTTAGACAAATTGTGCCATTCGCTACAAACGGTACGCAGTCATGCCAATAGCACCGGCCAGCCAGCGTTATGCATCAAAATATACAACCAAGTTAATTATCGCACAGGAACTGTGGAGGAATGCCGGCAAGCAGCCTGCAGCTACTTGTATCGCGCCACCAGGCAGCAGAGGGATTTATTCGTGCGGAAACTCATACCCGAATCCGCGCATCACCACCCGCGCCTTCTCGCTCTGCAGAAAAGCAAGGAATGCCTTCGCCGCGACCGGCTCTTTCGCCCCGCTCAACAGCACCGCGCTCTGCCGGATGGGTTTGTGCATTTCGGGCGGGACGATCCACCAGGACCCGTGCGTCACCTTGCCGTCGCGCATGACCTGCGACAGCGCGATGAATGCCAGGTCGGCCTTCTCGGTCGCCGCCATCTGATAGGTCTGCGCAACGGTGTCGCCCTTGGTCAGCTTGTCCTGTATCGCATTCCACATGATCAGCCTGGTCAGCGTCTCTTTCGCCGCCACGCCGTATGGCGAGGACAACGGGTTGGCGATCGCCAGCACGCTGAAATTTCCCCTGTTGAGCACCGCCCCGTTGTCATCCACCAGGTTCGGTTGCGCGCTCCACAGCGCCAGCCTGCCGGTGGCATAAACGAAGCGCGAACCGCCGACCGCCAACCCTTCCTGCATCAGGCGTTTCGGGATCTCTTCGTCTGCGGACAGGAAGGCATCGAACACCGCGCCGCCCTTGATCTGCGCGTACAGCTTGCTGCTCGACCCCAGGCTGACCTTCACCGTGTGCCCGCTCTCCTTCTGGAACAAGGGAACCAGACGCTCCATCGGCGCCGCAAAGTTCGATGCCACCGCCACGCCGATCTCGCCGGCCATTGCAGGAGAAATCATCAGTCCGCACAACAGCAGGATCAAGGCGGCAGGGACACGCAATGGGATGGACATCGTTCAACTCCGGATCAGAATGGATGCAATGATAGCAAGCTGCACCAAGGCCAGCGACTATATAGGCCGTTTGGCATATTGACCGGGAATTGCCGGGCGGGTACGGTTCGGACCCGTTCATATTCATCGTCTTTCCTACCAAAGGCCTATGAATGCCATAAAAATTGATAGCCTTGGCCGTCTTCGCCATGCAGGCAAGACATCACTTCAGACATGCACTTGAAAGGAATCTCGCAATGAAAAGAAGCATCGGATCTTTGCTGCTGGCTGCCTGGCTCATCGTCACTGGCCTGGCGCACATCCTGCATTTCAGTTTTTCGGGCATGGGTACGATCATGTCCGTCGTGGCGATCGCAGCCGGGATACTGCTCGTGCTGGGGCTGTGACCGGATCGCAAACCGGACAGCGAACCGCTCCCACACTGCCCAGAGGAAGACCACCTTGCGATCAACGTATCTCGGTATCGGATTGGCCCTGCTGCTGCTCGGCTGCAAAGGGGAAGTCGACGACGACTGGCAGAAATCGGCCATCCCGCCGATCAAGCCCGACGCGGTCGTCAAGCTCCGCGTCGTGCACGCCATCAATCCGCGCCTGGCACGATTCTCTCCGGACCACCTGAAGATCGTCCTCGCCTCGGCCCAGCTGACCGTGTGGAAGAACTTCGGCGTCTACATCGAGTTCACCGACGTGCCGGAAACGGGCATCGACCGGCTGTTCGCGCTCATTCCGCCAGCCGTCATGCAGATGCGCCAGTCGTCCATATACGATTTCAAATCGGGCAAGGGTGACAGGCAGAAGCTGGTCGAGGGCATCGATACCACGCTGACCGAGCGCGGCACGAAACTGGAGGATGCGCTCGCCTTCGCGGCCCCCTACCTGCCGGCGAACGCGCACCCCAAGGACCTGACGGCACTCTCCGGCCTGCTGGCGGACGTCATGCTGGAGAGGCTGCAGCAATGGCGCCGCCTCAATGCCGCCGACGGCGCACCGGTGCTCGATGCCTCGCCCTACAACGAATGGGTGTACTGGGACACGCTGGGCTACGGCAACCTGCCATACGACCTGGTGATCACCAACCAGCCGATTGCGAGCGCCGAATACTACGGCGCGGATCTCCACTCCGCCATTCGCGGCGGCCTCACCGTCGGCACCACGTCGTTCAGCCGCGACAGCAAGTACGGCTCGTACATCGTGATGAGCACCTTCCCGTTCCAGGATGATTCCGCACCGACGAAACTGTTGCGCGGCGGCGAACAGTACTCCGAAGAGGATGCGGCGGAACTGGCCGGCGCATATCTCGCGCACGAGATCGGGCATCTGCTGTTCCAGCTCGGCCATCCGTTCGGCCAGAAGACCTGCGTCATGAATCCCGTCAGCATGCTGCGCTTCAGGGAATGGGCGCAGCAGCTCGACGGCGCGGAATGCCGCATAGGCAGCCGCCCGGAAATGGCCGCGGGCGCCATCCCGCCGACCTACAATGCCGCCTGGATGAAAATGTTGCAGCCACGCTAGGCAATATCATGGAAAAAGCCGAGATACGCTTCTCCGGAAAGATTCGCGACTACCTCCTGTCCACGCTGCGCGAACCGGAGATATTGCAGCGCCTGCGCGAGGAAACTTCGCGCGATCCGCACGCCATCATGCAGATACCGCCGGAACAAGGGCGGTTCATGTCGTTCCTGGTGAAGGCGCTGGGCGTCGGACGCGCGCTGGAGCTCGGCACCTATACCGGCTATAGCGCCTTGTGCATCGCGCTGGCGCTGCCGGACGACGGCCGCCTCGTCGCGTGCGACATCAACGAGGGCTGGGCGGACATCGCCAGAAAATACTGGCAGGAAGCAGGCGTCGCGCACAAGATCGACTTCCGCTTCGGCAAGGCGCTGCGCACGCTGGATGGCCTGCTCCAGTCGGGCGCAGCCGGCAGCTTCGATTTCATCTTTATCGACGCCGACAAGGTGAACTATGATGCCTACTACGAACGTTCGCTCAGCCTGCTGCGGCCGGGCGGCGTGATGGCGATCGACAATGTGCTGCTGTTCGGCGCAGTGGCCGACAGGAACCTGCTGCATGCCGACCTCAGCGCAAGGATAGGCGATGCGGAGATCGCGGCCGTACAAAGATTGAACAGCAAGATCAGCCACGATCCGCGCGTCGACCAGGTCATGCTGCCCATGGCGGATGGCCTGACGCTGGTGCGCAAGCTGTAAGATTCGACCTGGGCCGTCAACACGAAAGACTTTCGTTCGGGAGGCACACATGGAACGAGCAAACCCGGCATTCAATGCCCTCTACACCTACACCAAAGCGCTGTCCGTCGCGCTCGGCTACCGCGACCGGCTGACCCAACTGCATTCGGAACGGGTGCAGGGCCTCTCGGCCGCGATCGGGATTGCCTGCGGCCTGTCCACCGACAAGTTGCTGGCACTCCGCATCGCCGCATCGTTCCACGATATCGGCAAGATCGGCATCCCCGATCACATCCTGCTGAAGCCGGCGCAATTCGACGATGCCGAATGGGAGGTCATGAAGACCCACGCCGAGATCGGCGAGAAAATCATGTCGGCGACCGAACTCGAAGGATCGGAACACGCGGCGCAGATCATCCGCCACCATCACGAGCATTACGACGGGTCGGGCTATCCGGACGGGCTGACGGGAGAAGACATCCCGATCTGCGCGCGCATCATCTCCATCGCCGACAGTTACGACGCGATGGCAGTGACCAGGTCATA
>JAJZUH010000031.1:0-4875 GCA_021847165.1 Pseudomonadota bacterium | reverse complement strand
GCCACCATCACGAGCATTACGACGGGTCGGGCTATCCGGACGGGCTGACGGGAGAAGACATCCCGATCTGCGCGCGCATCATCTCCATCGCCGACAGTTACGACGCGATGGCAGTGACCAGGTCATATCACCGAGCAAGAACGCACCCGGAGATCATGGCCATCCTGCGACAGGAAACCGGGGAGAAATACGACCCCGCACTCATGCAAATCTTCAGCGAGCACATCGAAGCCAGCGAGTTCAGGGCGGGCAGGGACTAGCCCGCACTTGCGTTGCTAGCGGTCATGCGGACCGGGAACCCGCTCCGCCGCATCCCGTCGGAAACGCAGTCACTCGTCCACGTACGCCAGCACCACGCCGATGGCCTGCGCCGGATCGTCGGTCAGGCTGAGGCAGTGCTCGCTGCCGTTGATCAGATACAGGTTGAATCCTTCCCGCTGCAGCGCCGGCGGCAGGCGCGCAGGCATATCCTCGTTGCTGCACAGGGTAAAACGCAGATCCGGCCAGGTCTGCTTCAGGCTCAGCAGCGCATCGTCGTTCAGCTCGCCGCAGGCGGCAGCCGCACTGGCGATCCTGCTCAGGGTCTCCGGCACGATCATTGGTCGGCTTCCGCGGCGAACTTGCTCAGCGATTTCGCCTGCACCCCGAGGATCTTGGCCAGCCAGGGCGGCGGTGCGTCCAGCACGGCCTGCAGGCGTTGCAACGCGATCTCCGACTTGCCGCCCTCCGGCGTCTTCACCGGATGCACGTTGACGCGCACCGCCTTGGCCGCAGCCGGACCGCCGATGGATTGCACATAGACGATCTGGCAATCGCCAATGAGCTCGGCGCGCGCGCTGTTCTTGTCTTCCGCCTCGTCGGTGACGAAAGTCGGGCGCACATCGATCAGCCGGATCTCGCCGCGCCCCACCTGGTAGACCAGGAAGCGCGGGCAGGAACCGAAATGCCCGTCCACATTCTCTTCGGTGTTCGAGGCGACGGCCACGCGCAGGCTGCCCGGCATGTCGCCCTCCTTGTAGGGTTGCGGCCTGGGCAGGTTTTCGACATCGCCGGCATCGCCCCACAGCTGGCGCACCGCAAGCTTGAGGCTGGCCGGATCGACATCGGGCTCCACCGTCTCCTCGCCGGAAAGCATCAGCTTGAGGTCGGCCACCGTCAGCCTGGACAGTTTCTCCTCGGTGATGGGCAGGCCGAGATGGTCGCCGATCCGCGCAGCCAGCGCGGCGACGTCCACGTCGTCCATCGTGCGTGCCGCCAGCGCGATGCGCAAGGCGGCGGATTTGGTGATGATGCCGTTGTTCATGGCGATACTCCTTCAGGCCAGCCCGGACCCGATTGCCGATCCGGGCCGTCGCTCGTTAAGCTGCCAGTTGCGTGATGCAGCCCTTGATCGGGCACACCTTCACGCATTGCGGTTTGTCGTACTCGCCGTCGCACTCGGTGCATCCGCTTGCGCTGATAACATACAAACCCTTTTTCACGCTGATGGATGCCGTCGGGCATTCCGGTTCGCAGTCGCCGCAAGCGGTGCACAGGTCTGCGTTGATCTTCATTGCCATGATGATTCTCCTATCGTTTATTCCGCCGCATCGAGGCGTTTCGCCCGCACCGAATAAGGCAGGCGCGCCGGCGCCGGTTGCGGATCGATGTAATACATGCCGCCGTTGTTGAGCCTGATCTCGCCGCCCCACTTCTCCGGGGTGTCGAACTCCATCGAGACGATGGTGTCCTCGAGATCGCGCTTGGGCAGGTAGAACTGGTAACTGCCTTTTGCATCGCGACGGATCATGATGTTTGCCATTGCTACTTCCTTTCGTAACCAGCTGCCCTTAATGCGGATGAGGAGCCGTCATGAGCGCACCGAGGGCAAGGCGGACGGAACGGAGGAACCGGAACGTACACGTAGTACGTGAGGATTCCGAGTACCGCCCAACGCCGCCATCGGTGCGCGCAACAGGCTCATCGCCGCATTAACGAACCAGGTCGTGGTTGTAGTCTGTGGTCCCCATCCCGCGGGTCTCTTCGTCCAGGCGCTCCATCACCGCATTCACGATGGTGGTGAGCATCTGCATGGCGCCTTCGTAACCCAGCGTCGTCGCACGGTGCAGATGGTGGCGGTCGAAGATCGGGAAGCCGATACGGATCAGCGGCACCTCGAACTCCTTGCCCTTGTGCAGCGTATCGCGCTGGATGAACTTGCCGTAGCTGTTGCCGATCATGAAATCGGGCTTCTCGGTCAGCACCAGCGAACGGAAGTGCCACAGGTCGGCGCCCGCAAACAGCTGGGTATTCTTGCCGTAGGGCGTCTCGTCCAGCATCTTGCGCATGGCCTTCTCCCACTTCTTGCCGCCGTTGTTGCACAGCACGTGCAGCGGCTCGACCCCCAGCTCGGTGAGGAACTTGGTCATGCCGAAGGTGAAATCGGGATCGCCGTACAGGCTGATCTTCTTGCCGTGCAGCCAGGTATGGCTGTCCATCATCATGTCCACCAGGCGTCCGCGTTCCTTCACCAGCGAAGGCGCGATCGGCTTGCCGCCGGCTTCGGACACCTTCATCAGGAACTCGTCGGTCCATTCCAGCCCCATCGGGATGCTCATCTTGGGCACGTCGTGCTTCCAGGTGGTTTCGACGAATTTCTTCGTCTTCTCCAGCTGCATGGGCTGGAGCAGGAAGGTGGTTTTGGCGTTCGGCGCATCCTTCACTTCAGCCTGGGTGGTGCCGCCCGCATACATGCGGAACTGGCCGTCGGCCGGCGTATCCAGCACCTCGGTGGGATCGCTCAGCATGGTGTAGGGCACGCCCATCTCGTCCAGCATGCGGTGCATCACGCGATAGTTGCCGAGGTAGGTCTCGAAACCGGGAACGATGTTGATCTTGCCGTTCTTGCCCGGTTCCTTGTCCTCCATGTGGTTCAGCGTGAAGTAGCGGATGATGCCCTCGAACATGTTGTCCCAGCCGGTGACGTGCGAACCGACGAACGATGGGGTGTGCGCAAACGGAACCGGATACTCCTCCGGTACGTGCCCCGCATTCTTGCTGTTGCGGATGAACGCGTTCAGGTCGTCGCCGATCACCTCGGCCATGCAGGTAGTGGAAACCGCGATCATGTCCGGCTTGTACATCGCCTTGGCGTTCTCCAGGCCGTCCTTCATGTTCTGCTGGCCGCCGAACACGGCCGCGTCCTCGGTCATGGAGTCCGACACGCAGGAGACCGGCTCGCGGAAATGGCGGTTGAAGTAGGTGCGGAAGTACGCCACGCAGCCTTGCGAACCGTGCACATACGGCAGGGTCTTCTCGAAACCCAGCGCGCACAGCACGGCGCCCAGCGGCTGGCAGGCCTTGGCCGGATTCACGGTCAGCGCTTCGCGCTTGAAGTTCAGCTCGCGATACTCCATCGTGGTGGTCCAGTTGAAGGTCTCCTGGATCTTGGCCGCATCGTGGCGCTCTTCGAAGTTGTCCTGCTTGTTTTTCAGCGAATCCTTGTATTCGTCCTGACGGAACAGGGGATAACAGGGTTTGATGTCATCGACTTTTTGCATTTCTGTCTCCTTAGCCGCACTGCTCATGCGCAGATGCCGGCACAGATTGATCAATAAACTCTTGCTCCCGCCCCTCTCCCTTGCAGGGAGAGGGGACAGAGCGGCGATTACGCAGCCGCCTTCTCGGCGACCGGTTCTGCCTGTTTCAACCACGGCGGGGTCAGCTTGCTCCAGCACGGGTTGTTCAGGGTCATGTCCATGTCGCGGGCGAAGATGGCGAAGCCGTCATAGCTGTGGTACGGGCCGGAATAGTCCCAGCTGTGCATCTGACGGAAGGGCACGCCCATCTTCTGGAAGATGAACTTCTCCTTGATGCCGGAGCCGACCAGGTCGGGCTTGACCTTCTTCACGAACTCCTCGAATTCGAGGCCGGTGACGTCGTCGTACAGCAGGGTGGCGTTGCCCATCTCCTTGATGGTGCGGTCGTAGTCGTCGTTGTGCGCGAACTCGTAACCGGTGCCGACCACTTCCATGCCGAGATCCTCGTAGGCGCCGATGACGTGCCGCGGACGCAGGCCACCGACATACAGCATCACGCGCTTGCCCTGCAGGCGGGGCTTGTACTTGTCGATGACGGCTTGCATCATCGGCTTGTACTTGGCGATGACTTTCTCGGTGTTGGCCTTGATGGTGTCGTCGAAGAAGCTGGCGATGTTGCGCAGCGACTCCTCGATCTTGGTCGGGCCGAAGAAGTTGTATTCCATGTAGGGAATGCCGTACTTCTCTTCCATGTGGCGGCTGATGTAGTTCATGGAGCGGTAGCAGTGCAGCAGGTTCAGCTTGGCCTTGGGGGTGTTCTCCATTTCGGCCAGGGTGCCGTCGCCGGACCATTGCGCGATCACGCGCAGTCCCATCTCTTCCAGGATGGTGCGGGTGGCCCAGGCGTCGCCGCCGATGTTGTAATCGCCGATGATGGTCACGTCGTAAGGCGTGGAAGCGAACTCCTTGGCATCGCGGTTGCCCAGCACCCAGTCGCGGATCGCGTCGTTGGCGATGTGGTGGCCCAGCGATTGCGACACGCCGCGGAATCCTTCGCAGCGCACCGGCACGACCGGCTTGCTGATCTCCTTGGCAGCCTTCTTCGACACAGCCTCGATGTCGTCGCCGATCAGACCGATCGGGCATTCGGATTGCACGGAGATGCCCTTGTTCAGGGGGAACAGGGTCTCGATCTCGCCGATCAGCTTGGCAAGCTTCTTGTCGCCGCCAAACACGATGTCCTTTTCCTGGAAATCGGAAGTGAAGTTCATCGTGCCGAAGGTGTTCACGCCGGTGGTGCCGACGTAGTAGTTACGGCGGCCGGCGCGGGAATACTGGCCGCAGCCGACCGGGCCGT
>JAJZUH010000030.1 GCA_021847165.1 Pseudomonadota bacterium | reverse complement strand
GCGCCTGCGTGATCGCGCTGGGCCATGTCGCCAGCGGCATGTTCGCCAACGAGGACAAACTGGCGCAGGAACTGCTCGCCGCGGGCGAACAGTCGCACGACCGCATCTGGCAGCTGCCGCTGTGGGATGACTACCAGCCGCTGCTGGACAGCAACTTCGCCGACATGGCGAACATCGGCGGCCGCGCCGGCGGCACGATCACCGCCGCGTGTTTCCTGGCGCGCTTCACCAAGGACTACCGCTGGGCGCACTTGGACATCGCCGGCACTGCCTGGCTGTCCGGCAAACAAAAAGGCGCGACCGGCCGTCCGGTGCCGCTGCTCACGCAGTACCTGATCAACCGTACGGCAGCGAAGTGACCAAGGTAGATTTCTACACCGGCTCGGAGGACAAGCTGCGCACCGCCTGCCAGCTCAGCCACAAGGCGATGCAGAACGGCCTGCGCGTGCTCCTGCACGCGCCGGACGAAGCTACCGCCGACAAGCTGGACCAGCTACTGTGGCACTACCCTCCGACCGCCTTCATGCCGCACTGCCACAGCCACGAAGCGGAAGCCGCCACCATGCCGGTGGTCATCGGGCGCGACGAAGCGTTTCCCCATTCCGAGCTGCTGATCAGCCTGCACAACGCCTGCCTGCCGTTCTTCAGCCGCTTCGAGCGCGTCATCGAGATCGTCAGCCAGGACGATGTCGATGCCAAACTGGGACGCGAACGCTACGTGTTCTACAAAGACCGCGGTTACGAGCTGCGCCACTTCGACCTGCGCAAGACATGAAATCGCGCACCATCAATCCGGACCTGCTGCCCATCCTGACCGAGACCGCGGACGGCAGCGTGCTCGATGTGCCGATGCTGACCGAAGCGATCGACGGCCACCTCGCCGCCGCAAAAACGGAACTTCCACTCTCCAGCGAACAATGCCGGCAACTGGCGGAACTGCTCTTCCCGCAACTTGAAGCCACGTTGCGCGACGCCATTGGCTCGCGTTCCGAGGCGCGCTGGGAAAAATCCATGCAGCAAGTGCGCAACGCACTGCCCGACCTGATCCGCGACGCCGTACAGAAGCGGCCCTGACGCATCGCGCCGCCCTCCTGCTCGCCGCTGCGAGCCTGTATAATCACGCCTTTTCCGACGCCCCACATCCCACGTAAAGACCGCAATGGAACTCGCAAAAAGTTTTGACCCGAAAGACATCGAAGCCCGCTGGTACCCCGCCTGGGAGAACGCCGGTTACTTCAAGGCCGGACTCGACGGCTCGAAGAAAGAGAATTTCTGCATCCAGCTGCCGCCGCCCAACGTCACCGGCACACTGCACATGGGCCACGGCTTCAACCAGACGCTGATGGATGCGCTCACGCGCTACCACCGCATGAAGGGCGACAACACGCTGTGGCAACCGGGCACCGACCACGCGGGCATCGCCACGCAGATCGTGGTCGAACGCCAGCTCGACGCACAGGGCGTCTCACGCCACGACCTCGGCCGCGAGAAGTTCATCGAGAAAGTGTGGGAGTGGAAGGAATACTCCGGCAACACCATCACCAAGCAGATGCGCCGCCTCGGCACCTCGCCCGACTGGTCGCGCGAGCGCTTCACCATGGACGAAGGCCTGTCGCGCTCGGTCACCGAAACCTTCGTGCGCCTCTACAACGAGGGCCTGATCTACCGCGGCAAGCGCCTGGTGAACTGGGACCCCAAGCTGCACACCGCCGTTTCCGATCTCGAAGTGGTGCAGGAAGAGGAAGACGGTTTCATGTACCACATCCGCTATCCGCTCGCAGACGGTTCTGGCGAACTTGTGGTCGCCACCACCCGCCCCGAGACCATGCTGGGCGACGTGGCGGTGATGGTGCATCCCGAGGATGAGCGCTACAAGCACCTCATCGACAAGATGGTGAAGCTACCCTTATGCAACCGCGAAATTCCAATCATCAAAGACGAGTACGTGGACAAGGAATTCGGCACCGGCGTGGTCAAGGTCACGCCCGCGCATGACTTCAACGACTATGCGGTGGGCCAGCGCCACAAGCTGGAAATGATCTCCATCCTCACGCTGGACGCGAAGATCAACGAACACGCACCCAAGCAATATCAAGGCATGGATCGTTTCGCCGCACGCAAACAGATTTGCACCGACCTCGAAGCCGCCGGCCTGTTCATCAAGGCCGACAAGCACAAACTCAAGGTGCCGCGCGGCGACAGGACGGGGGTCGTCATCGAGCCGATGCTGACCGACCAGTGGTTCGTGGCGATGAGCAAGGCGGGCCCGGAAGGCAAGAGCATCACCGAGCAGGCGCTGGAATGCGTCGCTTCCGGCGAGATCAGGTTCCACCCCGAGAACTGGGTCAACACCTACAACCAGTGGCTGAACAACATCCAGGACTGGTGCATTTCGCGCCAACTGTGGTGGGGGCACCAGATCCCGGCCTGGTACGGCGTGAACGGCGAAGTGTTCGTCGCACGCGATGAAGCCGAAGCGCGCAAGCTCGCCGACAAGGCCGGTTACGCCGGGCAGCTCGACCGCGACAACGACGTGCTGGACACCTGGTTCTCCTCCGCGCTGTGGCCGTTCTCCACGCTGGACTGGGAAGAAGGCAAACCGTTCGACGCGCAGAACGCTTTCGTCAAACAGTACCTGCCCTCCTCCGTGCTGGTCACCGGTTTCGACATCATCTTCTTCTGGGTGGCGCGCATGGTGATGATGACCAAGCACATCACCGGCAAGATCCCGTTCAAGGATGTGTATGTGCACGGCCTGATCCGCGATGCGGAAGGCCAGAAGATGTCCAAGTCCAAGGGCAATGTGCTCGACCCGATCGACCTGATCGACGGCATCGGCATCGAGGACCTGGTGAAGAAGCGTACCACCGGCCTGATGAACCCCAAGGATGCCGAGAAGATCGAGAAGCGCACGCGCAAGGAATTCCCGGAAGGCATCCCCGCCTTCGGCACCGACGCGCTGCGTTTCACCTTCGCATCATTAGCCTCGCCCGGCCGCGACATCAAGTTCGACATGCAGCGCTGCGAAGGCTATCGCAACTTCTGCAACAAGCTGTGGAACGCCACGCGCTTCGTGCTGATGAACTGCGACGGCAAGGATGTGGGGCAGGACGAATCGCTGCCGCTGGAATTTTCCGCCGCCGACAAATGGATGATCGGCGAACTGCAGAAGGCCGAAGCCGAGATGGCGACGCACTTCGCCGACTACCGTTTCGACATGGCCGCACGCACCGTGTACGAACTGGTGTGGAACACCTACTGCGACTGGTATGTGGAACTGGCCAAGGTGCAGCTGAACGGCAACGAAGCGCAGCAACGCGGGACTCGCAGAACTTTGGTGCGCGTGCTGGAGACCATCCTGCGCCTCGCGCACCCGATCATCCCGTTCATCACGGAAGAGCTGTGGCAGTCGGTCGCGCCGATGGCGAATGCCAAAGGCGACAGCATCATGCTGCAAGCCTACCCCAAGGCCGACAGCAGCAAGATCGACGGCAACGCCACTGCGCAGATCGCGCTGCTGCAGGAACTCGTCACCGCCTGCCGCAGCCTGCGCAGCGAGATGAACCTGTCGCCCGCCACGCGCGTGCCGCTGATCGCCGCCGGCGATGCCGCAACATTGAAGGCGCTCGCGCCCTACATCAGCAGCCTCGGCAAGTTGAGCGAAGTGCAGGTGGTTGCCGAATTGCCGGAAGGCGATGCCCCCGTTTCCATCGTCGGCAACTTCAAGCTGATGCTGAAAGTGGAGATCGACGTCGCTGCGGAGCGCGAGCGCCTGGACAAGGAGATCGCGCGTCTCTCCAACGAGATCGCCAAGGCCAACGCCAAGCTCGGCAACGAAAGCTTCGTTGCACGCGCCCCGGCGGCGGTGGTGGAACAGGAAAAGAAACGTCTGGAAGAGTTCGGCGCGACGCTGGTGCAGTTGCAGGCGCAGCGGAAGAAGCTGGGCTAAGCCACCTTGCCTGCAAGCCCCTCAGTACGGCCATCTTCGGGCATATCGCATGAAGATCGCCTGTTGACGCCGGTCTCGACGAATGCAGCTCGAAGAACGCCGCCAGACGGGCTTATACGGCAGGTGACTTCGACAGCGTTCAGCGGCGGCGGATGAGGAAGACGAATTCGCCGCCGGCTTCCGTCGACGACAGCAATTCGTTCCCCGTCTTGCTGCAGAAATCCACGAAATCCTTGGGCGAACCTTTATCCGTCGCCACGATCTTCAGCACCTGCCCCGCGCTCATCGCCGACAGCGATTTCTTGGCACGCAGGATGGGCAGCGGACAGGCCAGCTGCCGCACATCCAGTTCGACATCGAAGGCGGTGCCGCTCACGCGACGATTTCCCCGCCCGCCTGCGCCCAGGCCATGATGCCGCCCTGCAGGTTGTAGACGTCCTGCAGCCCCTGTGCCGCAGCGAATGCGGCAGCCTGCGCGGAACGCCCGCCCATCTGGCAATAGAACACCGTGGTCTTCCCGGCATCGAGATCCTGCAGGCGCATCGGCAACAGGTGCAGCGGCAAGCAGATCGCGCCGCCGATGCGGCCGCGCGCGATCTCGGCATCGGTGCGCACATCCACCAGTTGCGCCTTGCCGCTGGCCAGCAGTGCGGGTAGTTCGTTTGCGGTAATAATCTTGAAATCAGCCACTTCTACTTTCTCCACTTCAAAAAATCATTGTTCGTCGCCATGGTCGCTCAACAGACGCGCGATGCGCGTGTTCGCCATGGACAACCGTTTCACCAGTATCGCCAGGAACGCCTCGCTGAAGCGGTAGCGGCAGTTTGCCGTGGCGCGCGCCAGCATCTCCGGATCGACCTCGATCAGCGAGACCTCGGTCTTGGTGATCACGTCGGTGGTGCGCCGCGCCTCCTTGCCGGAGAGGTGCGCCATCTCGCCGAAGCAATCGCCCTTGTGCAGCAGGCTCAACAACCTGCCCTGCTTGACCACGCGCACCGAGCCGCTGGCGATGATGTAGAAGCGATGCCCCTCATCGCCTTCGCGGATGATCGTTTCATCCTTGTCCATCTTGTGCCATTCGCTGATGCGCAACACTTCCCACAGCTCGACGTCGCTGAAGTCCTTGAAGAAACTCAGCGCGCGCAGGGTGTCGAACTTCTCGGTATCGAAGATCTCCTCTTGCTGCGGCACGTTGTGGGTGATGAACGCCACCAGGTCGCGCGCGAACTCGTCCCAGGTCTGGTAGCGGTGCTCCGTCTCCTTGCACATCGCGCGCAGCACGATGGCATCCAGCTCCGGCGGGATCTCCGGGCGGTAGGTGCTGGGCGGCGGCGGATCGATGTTCATGATCTGGTAGATCATGCTGTAGCTGTTGGCGGCCTCGAACGGCAGTTTGCCGGTGAGCAGCCGGTACATGGTCACGCCCAGCGAATAGATGTCGGTCTGGTGCGTCAGCGGCTGTTCCTTGATCTGCTCCGGCGACATGTACGCCGGCGAACCGACCCCGCTCACCTGGGTGCTCTGCTGGTTATCGACGACCGCCGAACCGAAGTCGGAGATCTTGATGTCGTTCTCGCCGCTGATCAGGATATTGGCCGGCTTGATGTCGCGGTGGGTAACCCCCTGATACTGCGCATATTCGAGCGCCTTGCAGCATTTGTAGATGATCTCGGCGATGTGCCCGAGATCCATCAGGTGATCGACCTCGCCGTATTTCTCCAGCGTCTGCCCCTCGACGTATTCCATCACCATGTAGTTCACTTCGCCATCCATGACGGCGTCGTAGATCTTCACGATATGCGGGTGCGACAGCTTGCCGGCGAGCGAGGCCTCGGTGAGCAGCAGCTTGCGATAGGCCTTGGCGCGCAGCGAGTCGTGCAGCACGTTCAGGTTGAACACCTTGAGCGCGACCTGCTGCTGGCTGAAGGGGTCGAGCGCAAGGTACACGGTGCTGGTCGCGCCGTGTCCCAGTTCCTTGACGATCTCGTATTTGCCGACCTTGTCCATCGCCATATCATCACTCAGAGGCGCGCATTCTGAGTGTTAGACACTGCCCTGTCCAGAGGCCGTGCACCGGCGGCGGTTTGCGGCCCGGAAACGCGGCAAAACTCGGTGCTATCATAACGGCCATGAAAAAATTCCTTCTTTACGCGTTCTTCACGCTGCCACTGTTCGCATACGCCGACGGCCTGCCCGATCTGGGCGACGCCTCGCAGGAATTGATCTCGCCGCAGATGGAACAGCAGATCGGCGAACAGAGCATGTTCCAGATCCGCTCCAGCAGCACGTACATGGACGACCCTGAGCTGTCCGACTATCTCAACAGCCTGGGTGCGCGTCTCGTCGCCAACAGCCCGGAACCGGGACAGCCGTTCGTGTTCTTTGCCATCAACGACAATGCCATCAACGCCTTTGCCCTGCCCGGCGGTTTCGTCGGGGTGAACACCGGCCTGATCCAGCTGGCACAGACGGAATCCGAACTCGCCTCGGTGCTGAGCCACGAAATCTCGCACGTCACACAGCACCACTATGCGCGCCTGGTCGCCGGCCAGCGCTATGACTCGCTCGCATCGCTGGCGACCCTGGCCGTGGCCATCCTTGCCGCACGCAACAGCCCGGATGCCGCCATGGCGGGCGTCATCGGTTCGCAAGCGGGGGCGATGCAGCACCAGCTCAACTTCACGCGCCAGCACGAGCAGGAGGCCGACCGCATCGGCCTCGGCATCCTGGAAAAATCCGGCTTCGACACCCGCGCCATGCCGGCCTTCTTCGAGCGCATGCAGAAAGCCACCCAGCTGGTGGAGGGGAACACCCCTTCCTATCTGCGCACCCACCCGGTCACCGCCGAGCGTATCGCCGACGTGGATGGCCGCGTGCAGCAGACCCCCTACCATATGGTGCCGGACAGCCTGGACTTCCAGCTGATGCGCTCGCGCATCACCGCCAAGCAGATGATCCCGCAGGAGGCCGTCGCCTTCTTCGACGATGCCCTGGGCGCGAAACGCTTCGGCAATCCGATCGCCCACCGTTACGGACTGGTGCTGGCCTTGCTGCGCAACCACCAGCTGCAACGCGCGGAACAGGAGTTCGCCACCCTGCAAAAGCAGGCGCCTAACAATGCGACCATCGAAACGCTGGGCGGCAGGATCATGCAGCTGGAAAAGCCTGACAAGGACGTCATCGCCTACTATCGTGCGGCGCTGAAGAACTTCCCGCAGCACCACGCGCTGATCTACGACTATGCGGAAGTGCTGCTGCAGGACCAGCGCTACACGGACGCGCTCAAGCTGCTGGACGAGCAGGTCAACCGCGACGGCAACGACCCGAGACTCTACGACCTGGAGGCGCGCGCCTATGCCGCGCTGGGCCGGCGCCAGGAAGAGCACCACATGCTGGCCTACTTCCATATCCTGCACGGCGACCTGGGCGGCACCATCGAGCAGCTCGAACTGGCCAAGCAGGCGGGCAACGACTACTACCAGCTCTCCACCATCGAGACCGAGCTCAAGCAGTATCGCGAGATCGCCGACGCCTACGACGAGAAGAAAAAGAAGAAGAAAAAATAGGCCGTCTCCTGCCGCCGGGCGGGAACAGGCGCATCACCTGCCGCGACAGTCAGGCCGGCGCGGAAGCGCGCTGGCCATAGCGCGCCAGCAGGAAGCAGACTGCCACCACGACGATGATGGCAAAGCCGATGGACAGCTCCCTGCCCTCCTGCCAGGCCGCCGCCTCGGGAAAGAACTTGCGCGACAGCCCCAGCGCCGCCACCAGCAGGCTCAGCAACGCCACCGTGACGCCCATGATGCGCGAGGCGGAGCGGGCCGTGGCATCGGCGCGCTGCAACAGGTGCGAGATCCACAGTCCATTGGCCGCATCGGTCGCCATCATGCCCGCCATGAAACAGCACGCCAGCAGCAAGGCATGAGCAATGCCGCCGTATTGCATGGCCGTGGTGGAAAACAGGGCTGCCTGGGAAAGCGTGTCGAAAGACAATGCGAACAATGCCCCGACCAGCGCGATCAGCACCGGATGGCTGGCACGCCTGAAGCTGCCCAGCCAGCGGCCCTTGATGCCGATCATCTGGACCATCTCGTGCGACGGGGTGGAAAACACGGCATACAGATTGAGCATGCCCAGCAGCAGCAGGAAGAACGCCGACACCCAGGCGCCCACATCGTCCATCCAGGCCGGCACCGCCCCCTGCTGGAAGAGCATGCTGGTGGCGACGGCCACCACGCACACGACCAGGCCATGGCCGACGGAAAACAGGAAGCCGCACAGGCGCGCCAGTCTGCGGCGCCCGGCAGCGGCGTTGAAGCGGGTCAGGCCGTCGATGGTGGCCAGATGATCGGCATCCATGCCGTGCTTCATGCCCAGCACGAAGGCCAGTGCCACCAGGGGATAAATGCCGCCATGCATCGCATCCATAACGCCTCCGTCAGGCAAGAAGATTCAAACTGCTCCGGTAACGGGAATTATGCCAGCAATTGCAGCCGTCAACAGATCCGCGGCAATTGTTCCCCGGCCAGCCAGTCCACCACGCGGCGACCGCCCAGCCGGGTGGTCATCTGCACGAAACCGTGCGCATCCGCCAGCACCTCGCCGATGATGGCCGCCTCGCGGCCGAGCGGGTGGGCGCGCATCGCCGCCAGCAGGCGATCTGCACCTTCCGGCGCGCAGATCGCGATCAGCTTGCCTTCGTTCGCCACATACAGCGGATCGAGACCGAGGAACTCGCACGCCGCCTCGACTGGCTGGTTCACCTTGATCGCCGTTTCGTGCAGCATCATGCCCACGCCGGATTGCCCGGCGATCTCGTTCAGCGTCGTCGCCAGTCCGCCGCGCGTCGGGTCGCGCAGCACGCGCAATTGCACGCCGCTGTCCAGCATCGCGGCGATCAGCCCATGCAGCGCGGCCGTATCCGACACGATGGGCGCGGAGAAGGTCAGTCCCTCGCGTTGCGACAGGATCGCCATGCCGTGATCGCCGATGGTGCCGGACAGCAGTATCCTGTCGCCCGGCCGCGTCTGGTCGCCGGACAGATGAATGCCGTCCGGCACCACGCCCACGCCGGTGGTGGTGATAAACACGCCGTCGCCCTTGCCCTGTTCCACCACCTTGGTATCGCCGGTGACGATGGGCACGCCCGCTGCGCGCGCAGCCTGCGCCATCGACTCGACGATGCGCCTGAGGTCGGCCAGCGGAAAGCCTTCTTCGAGAATGAACGAGGCGGAGAGATACAGCGGCGTCGCGCCCATCACCGCCACATCGTTGATGGTGCCATGCACCGACAGGCAACCGATGTCGCCGCCGGCAAAGAACAGCGGCGACACCACATGGCTGTCGGTCGCCATCACCAGCCGCCCTTGCGCCTGCGGCAGCAATGCGCCGTCGTTGCCCTGCGCCAGATACGGGTTATCGAACGCCGCCGCGAACAGCTCGGTGATGAGCTGCGCCATGGCGCGGCCGCCGGAACCATGCGACATGTCGATACGGCCATGCTTGAAATCGAGCGGGCGGGTGTAGGCGGGTTTGACTGTACTCATCAGGCGCTTTCCCTGAAACGTCCATAACTGTAGTGCGCAGCACAGGCGCCTTCGGAAGAAACCATGCATGAGCCCACGGGATTGTCCGGCGTGCACACCGTGCCGAAGATCTTGCATTCCTGCGGGCGTTTTTGGCCGCGCAGGATGGCGGCGCATTCGCACGCCTTGTTGTCCGGCACCGCCACGTATTCGACCATGAACTTCTGCTCGGCATCGAAAGCGGCGAATTGGGGGCGCAGCTTCAAGGCGCTGTGCGGCACGCTGCCCAAGCCGCGCCACTCGAACCTGTCACGCAGCTCGAACACTTCCGCCACCAGCTGCTGTGCCTTGAGATTGCCTTCGCGCGTCACCGCGCGGGTGAACTCGTTCTCGACCTCGGCACGCCCGTCATTCACCTGGCGCACCAGCATCAGGATGGCCTGCATCACGTCCAGCGGCTCGAAACCGGCGATCACCACGGGTTTGCCATAGTCGTCGGCAAAAGGTTCGTACGGCTTGCTGCCGATGACGGTGGAGACGTGCGCGGGACCGACGAAGCCGTCGATCTCCACGCCTCCGGCGAGGATGGCGTGCATGGCGGCGGGGGTCAGCACGTGGTCGCACAGGATGCTGAAATTCTGCAGTCCTTCGGCCGCGGCCTGCCTGACCGCCACCGCCGTCGGCGGCGTGGTGGTCTCGAAACCGATGGCCAGGAACACCACCTCGCGCTGCGGATTGTCGCGCGCGACCTGCAGCGCATCCTGGGTGGAATAGATCATGCGCACATCGGCCCCCTGCGCCTTGGCGCGCATCAGCGACAGGTTGGCGGAAGCGGGCACGCGCATGGTGTCGGCATAGGTGCACAGGATCACGCCCTGCTCGCGTGCCAGGCGGATCGCCTGATCGATGCGACCGATGGGCAGCACGCAGACCGGGCAGCCGGGGCCATGGATCATGCGCACGTTGGCGGGCAGCAAATCGGCGATGCCGTAGCGCGAAATGGCATGAGTATGCCCGCCGCAGAACTCCATCAGGCGGTAGCTGCGTCCGGCATGCGCCTCGCTTGCGATGTTGGCGGCGATGTTCTTCGCCAGTACCCCGTCGCGGAATTCGTCCACATACTTCATGGTCGATTCCCGCCCATTTCTTCGCGCAGCTCGTCCAGCTGCCCCATCTCGGCGAACAGTTGCAGCGTGCGCTCTGCCTCTTCCTGGTCGAGCTTCTGCAAGGCATAACCGACGTGCACGATGACGTATTCGCCGATTGCGGCATCGTCCACCAGCGCCAGCGAGATCTCCTTGCGCACGCCGCCCAGGTTGACGATCGCGTTGCCCGGAGTCGTCAGCTCCTCGATGCGGGCGGGTATGGCGAGGCACATGGTCAGGCTCCTTGATTGATGCGTTGCAGGGCAATGCTGGCCTGCCCGAAAGAGATGGCGCCGTCGTTGGGCGGCAATTGCTGCGCACTCAGCACATGCAGGCCTTGCGCCGACAAGCTGTCGATCAATGTCTGCGACAAAATATTGTTCAGGAAACAGCCGCCGCCGAGCGCGACGCGGTCGATGCCGCAACGCCCCACGGCGCGCTGCATCCAGGTGCACAGCCCTTCGGCCAGTGTGGCATGGAACAGCGCCGCACCGTAGGCCGCATCCCTGCAGTCGGCGAGCGCGATCAGCAATGGGCGGAAATCCAGGTCGCCCTGGGCGGTATGGACATATCCCAGGGGCAGCGGAGCCACCTTGCCGTGACGCTCGGCCAGGCTCTCCAGCA
Source organism: Pseudomonadota bacterium (assembly GCA_021847165.1). Taxonomy (GTDB): domain Bacteria; phylum Pseudomonadota; class Gammaproteobacteria; order Burkholderiales; family Gallionellaceae; genus Sideroxyarcus. The sequence continues at coordinate 4,941 of JAJZUH010000030.1, read as the reverse complement.
ACATCGCCGCCTGTCCTTCGTACCCCTGTATCTCGCTCACCCCGAGCAATCCGGCTGCAGCATCGAAGTAGCGCCCCATGCTGCTGGTGGCGGTGCAATTCAAGCGGCGTTGCAGCATGCCGACGACCGTTTCGGCAGCGACCTGGCCGGGGAAGCGGCGCACGATCTCGCTGCCGCGCTGCATGTCGAACAGGACTGCCGCCGCCATCCGCCAGGGCTCGCGCGCAGCACGGTCGCCGCCGGGCAGGGTGAGCGGCGCGAGATGCCCGAGACGCTGGCAGTGCGCGCCGTCCACATGCAGCAATTCGCCGCCCCATGCGCTGCCGTCGCTGCCCAGACCCACGCCGTCCAGCGCCAGCCCGAGCACCGGACCGGTGACGCGATGCTCGGCGCAGACGGCGGCAATATGCGCGTGATGATGCTGGACGGCGATCATCGGCAGGCCGTGTTGCGCGGCATACGCCTGGGCGAACTGCGTGCTGTAAAAATCCGGGTGCAGGTCGTGCGCCACCGCCTGGGGCTGCACGTCGAAGATGCCGCCGAGGTAAGCGACCGTCTCTTCCAGCATCAGCCTCGCGCCGGCATGGTCGAGATCGCCGATGTGCTGCGACACGAACGCCTCGTTGCCGCGCGTGAGACACACGGTATTCTTCAGCCATGCCCCGCAGGCCAGCACCGACGGCCCCTCGAACGGCAGCACGATGCGGCGCGGGGTATAGCCGCGCGCGCGGCGGATGAAGGCCGGCGCATTGCCCTGCCACTTCATCACGCTGTCGTCGCAGCGATGCAGGATGTCGCGGTCATGCGTGAGGAAGGCGTCGGCCAGGCCGGACAGCGACTGGCGCGCCTCGGTGTCGTCCTTCACCAGCGGCTCGCCGCCGGGATTGGCACTGGTCATCACCAGCGCCAGCGGCGTCGGCAGTTGCAGCCAGTCCTGCGCGGCAGGCCTGCCGAGCAGTTCATGGAACAACAGGTAATGCAGCGGCGCATACGGCAACATCAGGCCGATGCGCGACAGGCCGGGGGCAATGCCTTGCAGTTCGCGTTCGCAGCTCGCCGACTGGCGCAGCAGCACGATGGGGCGCTCGCCCGTCTGCAGCAGCGCCGCATCCTGCTCGCGGAACTGCGCGTAACGCCGGGCGGAAGCCACATTCGGCACCATCACCGCAAACGGTTTCTCCTCGCGCTGTTTGCCGCCGCGCAATCGCGCCACGGCCGCGGCGTTGTGCGCGTCGCACACCAGATGGAACCCGCCGACGCCCTTGACGGCGACGACCTCCCCGGCGCGGATGCGCGCGGCGGCCATCGCCACCGGATCATCGCCCGTGAGCGGATTCCAGTGCGCATCGAACATGCTCAAATGCGGCCCGCACTGCGGACAGGCGTTGGGCTGTGCATGAAAACGGCGCGTGGCGGGATTGTCGTATTCGGCCTGGCAGGCCGCACACTGGGCGAACTTCGCCATGCTGGTGTTGGCGCGGTCGTAGGGCAGGCGCGCAGTCAGCGTGTAGCGCGGGCCGCACTGGATGCAGTTGATGAAAGGATGGCGATAACGCCGGTCGGCGGGATCGAACAGTTCCGCCAGACAGTCCGGGCAGATCGCGATGTCGGGCGCGATGCCGGTCAGCACCTTGCCGCTTCTGCTCTCCGCGATGGTGAAACCCTGCAACCCCGTGGTCGCCTGCGCCAGGTCGTGGGTAACCTTCTCCACGCGTGCCAGCACCGGCGGTTCGCTTTTCAGCCGCTCGATCAGGCGCATCACCTGCGGCCGGTCTCCCTCGACAGCGATCTCCACGCCCTCGCTGTCGTTGCGCACCCAGCCGGCCAAACCGAGTTCATGCGCCAGCTTGTAGACGAAAGGCCGGAAGCCTACGCCCTGCACCTGCCCGGAGACCCTGATTTGCGCGTGGATCATTGAGTTATTCCTGAAACCATGTTCCAGCCACAGAGCACACTGTACGTCCTCTCCGTGTGGCGCTGCGCGCTCTCCGTGGCCTGGTTTGCATGTATCGATCCGCCCGTTTCCTCGACTCAGCCAACGATCTTGCGCCCGGCGAGCGCTTTCCGGCAACCTGCCCTGATCCAGCGCAGCCACTCGTCCATGCCCTCGCCGCTGGTGGCCGAGGTGCGGATCACCCGGATGTCCGGATTGACGCGGCGCGCATTGGCGACGGCCAGTTCGGCATCGAAGGCCAGGTAGGGCAGCAGGTCGCACTTGTTCAGCAGCATCAGGTCTGCCGCGCGGAACATGTCGGGATACTTGAGCGGCTTGTCCTCGCCCTCGGTCACCGACAGGATGGCCACCTTGTGCGCCTCGCCCAGGTCGAAACCGGCCGGGCACACCAGATTGCCGACGTTCTCGATCAGCAGCAGGCTGTCGTCATGCAGGCCGAGTTGCTGCATGGCGCGCCCCACCATGTACGCATCCAGATGGCACCCCTTGCCGGTGTTGATCTGCAACGCAGGGGCACCGGTGGCACGGATGCGCGCCGCATCGTTGTCGGTCTGCTGGTCGCCCTCGATCACGGCCAGCTTCAGTTCGCCGTGCAAGGCTTCGATGGTCCTGACCAGCAGCGTGGTCTTGCCCGAGCCCGGGCTGGACACCAGGTTCAGCGCGAAGATGCCGTGTTCCGCCAGATAGCGGCGGTTCTCTTCGGCATAGCTGTCGTTCTTGGCCAGGATGTCGCGCTCGATCTTCACCATGCGCGCCTGGCTCATGCCCGGGGCATGGGCACCCGCCGCGCCGCCGCCGAAATCGATGGCGCCGTGGCGATGTTCATGCTCATGCTCATGCTCGTGCGGGTGGACTGCATCCGTTTCGTGCGCGCGATAATGCAATTGCGCAGCGGGTTTGCGCGCCGGCTTCAACGCATGCCCCCCGATGAGCGTCTGACCTGAACCGCAGCCACATACGTTACACATGCTCGCCTCCTATTCCACGTCGAGTTCCCTGACCCTCATCTCGCTGCCGCCGGTCACCTGCAGCTGGTGGCTGCCGCAGTTCGGACAGGTGTCGTACAACGCCTGCACCTGCACGGTTTGCGCGCAATGCAGGCACCATGCCTGCCCCGGTGTCTCGATGATCTCGAGCTTCGCCCCCTGCGCGACGCTGTCGCGCACCACCGCATCGAAACAGAAGCGCATCGCCTCGACCTCTACGCCCGCCAGCCGGCCGATCTCCAGCCACACTGTCCTGACGCGGCTGAAGTTCTGAGCATGCGCGGCATCTTCGATGATCTGCAGCACTCCTTCCGCCAGCGACATCTCATGCATCCAGCACCTCGATTTCATATGCCACGCAGGGATCGAGCGACAAGGCCGAGAGCTGTGCCGAGCGCCGCAACCGTTCCCTGTCATTCGCCACCAGCCCGCGCATGTCCTGTGCAAAAGCGCCGGACGGATGAAAATTCCATTCCGTCGGCGCGACGATTGCATAACTCGCCACTTTCTCCGCCGCCAGCTGCACATGGTGCATCAACAGCCCGCGCGCGGTGCGCACGACGGCGACACCTTCGCCGGGCGCCGGGCTTGCCGCATCGAGCCGCGGCGCGCCCCGTCCGCCGGCCATCTCGACCACATCGATGACCCTGGCCAGCAACCGCGCCAGCACCTTCGATCCGCTGCCGCGCCATGCCTCATGCAGCATCGGGTCGGCGGAATAATAGGTCCAGGCACCGGCTTCCGCCGCCGCACCTTCCCAGTGGGGCCGCGCGGAAAAGGCCGCGTCCCATCTTCCGGCACAAGCCTGCTGCGCCTCGGCCGCCGTCCACGGCGGCAGCAGCCTGATCTCGCCATTGGCACTGTTGTCGCTTTCGTCCAGCGCCGACAGCAATTGTGCCACCAGACTATCCGCCGTGCGCCACCATGTGCGCAACTCGGAATAGTTCGTCATGTCGCGCCATGCTGCCGTCGGCATGCCGAGCCCATCGCGCTCGAACTCGCTCCGGAACACCTCCATGCCGATCCGGCCTGCCGCAACCTCGCGCAGTAACGCATGCCACGCTGCGAACCGCTGTTCCCGCGGCCCTGTCCCCAGCAACCTGGGCCAGTCGAGCATCATGCGCCACAAGTGTTCCTGCATGGCCTCGCACCGGATCGTCCGTTCCGCCTGCGCAGCCTCCTCCGGCCACGGCTGCCGTTGCGCCGCCTGCAGCGCCGCCTGGGCCGCAGCCCCCTGCGCACGGCCGCACACGCTGAACAGCAGAGGCACGATATGCAGTACCTGCGCCGGCGTCTTGCCTTGCAACAGCTGCGCCGCCATCGGGCGCGAGGAGCGGATATCCGTCGCGCGCACCATCGCACCGTCCCAGATCACCCCAAGAGCCAACTTGCCGATGTCCGCCAAACCCGCATCCTCACAAAATCGCCGCGCAGAAAATCCGCATGGGCATGATCGTACACCACCCGGCAAATCTCGCACTCCTTCCCGCGGCAAGGGCTGCACCTGGACGCTTCCATCCCGCATGGACACAAGAATCGACACGCCGCAGGAATGGGATTCACATTACGATTCATCAAGTTAAAACAGCCCTGCGCATCAAGGCGCATTTCGGCCCGAATCCGCAGAACAAGGCGCGGGATGCGCTGCGTTCAAGCGCCCAGAAATGTGAGATTGACGTCAAAACCGCAAAAATGGCGAATTGACCGGTTAATATCCTGCTGTTCCGCTCAATAAATCGGATTACTTGCCGTTAGAGTACCCAGCGAGCGGATGACTGGAAGCATCGAAGCCAATCGGGAGGCCCGGCTCCAGCCGAACACATGTCTTAACCCAACAGGCCGCATGATGTCCAAAGATGGCCTGGAAAATAACAAATGAACACAGGGATGAGAAAAATGCCAAATTTCATCAAGTCGAGTATCGCAGTCAAAGTCCAGTTCACCGTACAGCTGCTGCTGCTGGTGGTGAGCATCGTAATCGCCGTCTCGTTCTACCGCATC
>JAJZUH010000029.1 GCA_021847165.1 Pseudomonadota bacterium | reverse complement strand
GCCAAGCTCGGCGACGGCATGCCGGCCTTCGGTATCGTCGCCGCCGTGATGGGGGTGGTGCATACCATGGAGTCGGTCGGCATTCCTCCGGCAGAACTGGGCATGCTGATCGCGCATGCGCTGGTCGGAACCTTCCTCGGCATTCTGCTGGCATACGGCTTCGTCGGGCCGCTGGCCGGCCTGCTTGAACAGAAGGCCGAGGAGGGCAGCAAGATGCTCCAGGCCATCAAGGTCGTCCTGCTGGCAAACCTCAATGGCTATGCGCCGGCGATGGCGGTCGAATTCGGGCGCAAGGCGCTGAATTCGACCGAACGTCCCGGTTTCGCCGAACTGGAAGAGCACGTCAAGCAGAAACGATGATTGCTCCGATAACAAGATCGATAGTCCACAGCCATGGCGAACGAAGATAAACGACCTATCGTCATCAAACGCATCAAGAAAGTGGCGGGCGGCCATCACGGCGGCGCGTGGAAGATCGCCTATGCGGACTTCGTCACGGCGATGATGGCGTTCTTCCTGCTCATGTGGCTATTGGGCTCGACCGCCAAGGGGGATCTCCAGGGTATTTCGGAATACTTCAAGACCCCGCTGAAAGTCGCCCTGATGGGCGGCGCGGGCAGTGGCGACAGTTCCAGCATCATCAAGGGGGGCGGGCAGGATCTCACGCGCAGCACGGGGCAGGTCAAATCGGGCGAGCTGTTGCCGGAAAAGAAAGTGATCAACCTCAAGGCGACGCAGGAAGAGTTCGAGCGGCTGGAAAGGAAAAGAGAGCTGGAAAAGCTCAAGGAGCTCAAGGCCAATATCGAGAAGGCGATCGATACCGACATCAAGCTGAAGAAATACAAGAACCAGATACTGCTCGACCTGACCAGCGAAGGGTTGCGGGTGCAGATCGTGGACGAAAAGAACCGCCCGATGTTCCAGAGCGGGAGCTCGGAGCTGGAGCCGTACACCAAGGATATCCTGCACGAGATCGGCAAGATGCTGAACGACATGCCGAACAAGGTCAGCCTGTCCGGCCACACCGATGCGCAACCCTATGTGACGGCGGACAGGCATTACAGCAACTGGGAACTGTCGGCCGATCGCGCCAATGCGTCACGCCGCGAATTGATCACCGGTGGATTGGCGGAAGGGAAGATCGTGCGCGTCGTCGGGCTGTCGTCTGCCGTGCTGTTCGACAAGGCGCAACCGCTCAATCCGATCAACCGGCGCATCAGCATCATCGTGATGAACAAGCGGGCCGAAGAAGCGGCATCGCAGGACGGCGGCAGCGTCAATATCGATGCCGAGACCGGCGATCCCCTGGATGCGGCATCGGGAGTGATTGCCGCCTCGGCACCGGTGGTGGCCGCTGTGCAAGAGCAGGCAGGTTCGGGCGTCAGTGCCGCCGAGTTGCCTGCCGCGCATTAAAGAATACGAGCCTCATGCCGCTATGGCTAATCAGGCGGGCAAAAAAGGAACAGGGGCCGGAGGCCGCAAATGAATAACTGGTGGAGCAGGCTGTCGCTCAAGAACAAACTGCAGATACCTATCCAGCTTGTGCTGATAGTCGTCTTGACTGTGGCGCAAGTGACGGCAGTGGACAAGTTCAAATCGCACGTGCTGGAGGGCGCCAGGGAGAAAGCGCTGGTCTCGGCGGATGGCGTGATAAACGGGCTCAACATGCTGATGCTTAACGGCATCATCAGTCAGGAGGACCAGCGCACCCTGTATGTGAAGAAGATGGGCGCCTCGGAGCATGTGCTGGCGCTGCGCGTCATCCGCAACAAGCCCGTGCAGGACCAGTTCGGGCCGGGCATGCCTTCCGAGCAGGCGCAAGACGACCTCGACCGTCAGGCGCTGGCTTCTGCAAAACCGCAGCAGCAGCTGCTGGACAGCAACGGCAAGCATGCCCTGCGCGTGGTGGTCCCGTTCATCGCCAGCAAGGATTTCCGCGGCACGAATTGCCTGATGTGCCACACGGTACCGGAAGGAACGGTCAACGGTGCCGCCAGCATCACGCTGGATATCAGCGGCGAATACGCCACGGCGGATCGGGTCAACCAGATTTTGTGGGCAGTGCAGATCGTCCTGCAGATTGCCCTGTATTTCATCATCGGCTGGCTGATCGGCTTCGTCACGAAGCCGGCGAAAGAACTCCAGCAGGCCATGCAGACGATGCAGGTGGATGGCGATCTGTCGAAGCGAGTGCAGGTGCGCAGCGAGGACGAGATCGGACAGACATCGAAAGCCTTCAACGAACTGGCCAACAGCTTTCAGGTGATCGTGACCCAGGTGGATGGTCATGCGGCGCAGGTTGCCGCAGCCGCGCACTCGCTTGCACAGGATGCCCAGCAGTTGGCGCAGAGTGCCCAGGCGCAGAGCGATGTCGCCGCATCGACTTCCCGCGCCGTGGAGGAGGTCGGTGCCAGCATCGCGGAGGTCGCGGACGGCACGGACCAGGTGGCCAGGTTATCCAACGACAGCCTGGAGCGCGCCAACCGCGGGCAGCAAAGCCTGCAGGAGATGATGCAGGAACTTGAACGCGTGGAGGGCTCGGTGCAGGAGATTGCCAGCGCCGTGGGCGAATTTGTCCGCAATACCCAGAGCATCACCAGCATGACACAACAGGTGCGCGACATCGCCGAGCAAACCAATCTGCTGGCATTGAACGCGGCCATCGAAGCGGCAAGGGCGGGAGAACAGGGGCGCGGCTTTGCCGTGGTTGCCGATGAAGTGCGCAAACTGGCGGAAAAGTCGGCGCAATCCGCGATGCAGATAGACGAGGTGACCCAGGCGCTGGGGGCGCAATCCGGGCAGGTGGAGAGTACGGTGCAGCGCGGCCTGTCTGCCTTGCAGAGCAGCCAGGGGCACATCCGCGAGGTGACGGCGGTCCTGGTTGAGGCCAATTCGTCGGTAGATGGGGTGAATCGCGGCCTGGAAAACATTTCCGCTTCGATCAACAGGCAGCGCGACGCCAGCCAGGGCATCACGCGCAACGTCGAGCAGATCGCCAGAATGGCCAGCAGCAGCAACGAAGTGGTCAAGCGTACGGTAAGCGCGGTGGAATCGATGGAGGAACTGTCGGGGAATCTGAACAGGACCATCGGCCGCTTCAAGGTTTGATGGCGGATGGCGCTGGAAGCCAACCGGAAAGGTGGATGAAATGAGCGAATGGTGGAGCAGGCTGTCCATAAAGAATAAATTGCAGATACCGATCCAGCTGATCCTGCTGATCGTGATGGTCGTCGCCCAACGCTGGGCGTTTGATCGCTACGAGATGCGCGTACTCGAAGATGCCAGGAATCGCGCAGTGATTCCGGCCGACGGTACGTTCAACGGTTTGAACATGATGATGTTGAACGGCACCATCTCCGACGTCGATCAGCGGCGCCTGTTCGTCAAAAAGATGACTGCATCCAGCCAGGCAGAAGAGCTGCGCATCGTGCGCGGCAGCGCGGTGCAGAAGCAATTCGGTGCCGGCATGGACGAGGAACAGGCCAAGGACGATCTCGATCGTGCGGCGCTGAATCGCGGCGAACAGCAAAGCGAGTTCTTCGAGAAAAACGGCAAGCGCATCCTGCGGGTGGTGGTGCCGATCGCCGCCGCAAAGAACTTCCGCGGCACCGGGACGAACTGCATGCAATGCCACATGGTCGAGGAGGGCACGGTGGTGGGTGCGGTGACCGTCAGCCTGGACATGACCGGCGAATATGCGGCGATGAACAAGGCCAGCGCCGGATTGTGGGTGGGGCAGATCGTGGTGCAGATGATGCTGTTCTTCGTCATCGGCTGGCTGATCAACCAGGTGACGCGTCCGACCCGCGAATTGCAGCAGGTGATGCTGGCGATGCAGGCGGATGGCGATCTGTCGCGCAGGGTTTCGGTGCACAGCAAGGATGAGGTCGGCCAGACGGCAGCGGCATTCAATGCCTTGATCGACAGCTTCACCGTCATCATCCGCCAGGTGCTGGACGGCGTCGGCAGGATCAACGGGACCACCAGCCATATCGCCGCCACCTCGTCCGAGGTGGAGAACAGCTCGCTCGAACAGAGCAAGGCGGTTTCGTCCGCGGCGACGGCAGTAGGGGCGGTCACCGTCAGCATCAACACGGTTGCGGAAAACACCAGGGCGGTTCGCGGGCTATCCGAGAAAAGCCTGCAGCAGACCGAACGCGGCAACCGCAGCGTGGAGGAGATGGTGCGCGAGATACAGAGCATAGAGAGCGCCGTGCAGCAGATCGCATCCGCAGCCGGCGAGTTCGTCGAAAGCGCCCGCACCATCGCCAGCATGACGCAGCAGGTGAAGGACATTGCCGACCAGACCAACTTGCTGGCGCTGAATGCCGCCATCGAGGCGGCGCGCGCCGGCGAACAGGGGCGCGGTTTTGCCGTGGTGGCGGACGAGGTGCGCAAGCTGGCGGAAAAATCGGCGCAGTCGGCGAGCGAGATCGACAAGGTGACCAGCAGACTGGACGAGAAATCCGCACGCGTTGAACAGGCCATTGCGTCCGGCGTGCAGTCGCTGCAAATCACGCACAAGCACGTCGAGTCGATGGCGGCCGTGCTGAACGAGGCCGGGGCGGCAGTCAGGGAATCGAATGTCGGCGTGGGCGAGATCGCCGTGGCGGTGGGCGAGCAGGGGACGGCCAGCAACGAGATCACGCGCAATATCGAGCAGATCGCCAGCATGGCCGAGAAGAACCACGGAGCCATCGAGCAGACGGCCCACGACATCGCAGAGCTGGAGCGCATGGGTGCCGAGCTGAGCAGTGCGGTGTCGCGCTTCAAGGTTTAAGAGACTGAAACTGGATAGCAAGGAGAAGAAAATGCTGGGCAACATGACAATCAAGGCGAGGCTGATCCTGCTGGTGGGTGCCATCATGGCGGTCATCGTGTTCAATCAGGCGGTCAGTTACTACGCCATCACCCAGCTGCAGAACGCGACACAGGATATCGCCAAGCGGCACATCCTGCTGATCCGGCTGGCGAACCGCATCATGTTTACGCTGGCAGACCAGCGCACCGAGGTGCTGCTGGGATTGATGCACGATCCCTCCAATTCGGCCAGCAAGCTGCACGACCACCCGATCGGCAAGCACCTGGACCAGATCGCCGCGAACAGGGTCAAGCTGAATCAGTACGTCGAGGAAATGGAGAAAAACACCATTACCGAAGAAGGCCGGACGAAGCTGAAGGAATTCTCTGCAGCTCGCCACGCCTTCCTGGAGGAAGGACTCGATCCGGCGATGGAGGCGATCAGGAACGAGCGCTGGTACGACGCGGAACGCCTGGTGTTGCTCAAGATCAATCCGCTGGTGGCAACCGCGGTCGAGCGCGGACGTGACATGGCCCAATTCGAGGACGATATGTCGAGGCAGGCTCTGGAAGAGGCAATGGCCGCCGCGCACCGGATGGAAATGCTGATGCTGTTCGGCATGCTGCTGTCGCTTGCCGTCGGCGTGGGGCTGGGATATTCCATCATCTCCAGCATCGTGCGTTCCACCGGCGAGATGAGCAATGCGATGACGCGCATTGCAGCCGATGGCGATCTGACGCGGACCGTCACCGTTCGCGGCAATGACGAACTGGCACAGGCCGCGAGGTCGTTCAATGCGCTGATGGACAGCTTCCGCCAGACCATCCGCCAGGTGCACAACAGCGCCGATACCGTCATGTCGACCGCAACCCAGCTTGCCGCATCTTCCACCCAGATCACCCAGGGGTCGCAAGTGCAGAGCGAGGCGGCCGCTTCGACAGCCGCGGCGATCGAGGAGATCACGGTCAGCATCACCTCGGTGGCGTCGAACACCGAGGAGGTGCGCAAGATCGCCGAGCGCAGCCTGGAGCAGGCCACACAGGGCAATCAGAGCGTCACCGTGATGATGGCGGAGATCGACAATGTGCAGGATGCCGTCAACCAGATCGCCAGCTCGGTCAAGGAGTTCGTCGAGAGCACGCGCGCCATCGCCAGCATGACGCAGCAGGTGAAGGATATTGCGGACCAGACCAACCTGCTGGCGCTGAATGCCGCCATCGAGGCGGCGCGCGCCGGCGAGCAGGGACGCGGTTTCGCCGTGGTGGCGGACGAGGTGCGCAAGCTGGCGGAGAAATCGGCGCAGTCGGCCAGCGAGATCGACCTGGTCACCAATTCGCTGAACCAGAAATCCACGCACGTCGAAACGACGGTGCAGGCGGGATTGCGCTCCTTGCATACCACCCAGGAGCAGGTCGAGCGGGTTGCCGAAGTGCTGGCCGGGACGGGCGATGCGGTCAAGCAGTCCAGGGATGGCGTCAGCGACATTGCCGCTTCGGTGAGCGAACAGAGCCTGGCCAGCACCGAGATCGCGCGCAACGTGGAGAGGATCGCGCAGATGTCGGAAGAGAACCATGCGGCCGTCGATTCCAACACTCAGGATATCGTGCGGCTGGAAAGCCTGGCAAAAGAACTGCAGGCCGCCGTTGCGCGGTTCAAGGCGTAGGATCGTGCTGTGCCCGGCTGCGGCGATGGGCGTGAATGTGGCCCGGCACGCGGGAAAAGTCAGCAGTAGGGTGGACAAGGATAGCCGGTTCGCGCAGGATATCCGGTCCGGCACTGAAGAATCGGCGAAATCTGCCGATGAAGTGGGCAAGGCCGGCTATCCGCGGACCGAATGCGCGGGTAGGCAATTGAGAATCAGGAGGCGGGGTGGGACGATATCCCCGCCATCCGAAGGAGATATATATGTCTGATCTGTTGAAGAACATCGATGCCCGCACCAAGCTGGCGGGCACCAACAAGCTGGAGATCCTGATGTTCACGCTCGGCCTGGATAAACGCACCGGGCGCGAGGAGACCTACGGCATCAACGTGTTCAAGGTGCGCGAGGTGATGCGCATTCCGGCCATCACCCGTGCGCCCGACATGCCGGAGTCGGTGGAGGGCATGGTGAGCCTGCGCGGTGCCCTGGTGCCGGTGATCGATCTGGCCAAATATGCCGGCATCGAGACCGAGGACAAGGCCGACATCATGATCGTCACCGAATACAACGGCCATACCCAGGGTTTCCTGGTCAAGGCGGTGGACAACATCCTGCGCCTGGACTGGTCTGCCATGCGCGTGCCGCCTGCGATGCTGGTGGCGCAGATGGGTGGCCTGGTGACGGCGATCACCGAGCTGAAGGACGGGCGGCTGGTCATGATGATGGACGTGGAGAAGGTGCTGTCCGAGACCGGACGCTTCGATTCCGACGAGATGATCTTCAAGAGCGTGAAGCCGCTGGGCAAGGATCGCACGGTGTTCTATGCCGACGACTCTTCAGTGGCGCGGCACCAGATCCAGCGCACCCTGGATGCGATGGGGGTCAAGGCCATCGCCGCCATCAACGGGCGGCAGGCATGGCAGGAATTGTCCAAGATGGCCGACTATGCCGATGCCTCGCATACTTCGATGAAGGACATGGTGCAGGTGATACTGACCGACGTGGAGATGCCGGAGATGGACGGATACATGCTGACCCGCAAGATCAAGTCGGACAAGCGTTTTTCCGGCATCCCGGTGCTGATGCATTCGTCCCTGTCCAGCTCGTCCAACCAGCAGCTGGGCAAGGCGGTGGGCGTGGACGAATATGTATCGAAATTCGAGCCGCAGAAACTGGCCCAGACGTTGACCCGGTTGCTGGCCTAGGGAGGAGGGGAAGATGACTTATGCTGAAGACATGGTGAGTGGCGGGCACGACGGTCTGATGGACCAGATCGATGCGCGCACCAATCTGGCCGGCACCAACAAGATGGAGATCCTGCTGTTCAATCTGGGCAGCAACGAGAAGTTCGGCATCAACGTGTTCAAGGTCAAGGAGGTATGCCAGATCGGCAAGGTTACGCGCACCCCCAACATGCCGGGCGGCGTGGACGGCATCGTCAGCCTGCGCGGCCATGTCATGCCGGTGCTGAATCTGGCCAATTTCCTGGGCATGAAGCCCGAGAAGAAGCACGAGACCATGCTGGTGGCCGAGTTCAACCGCCACATCCTGGGTTTCCTCGTCGAGGGGGTCGATCGCATCATCCGCGTCGATTGGGACAAGGTCCATCCCACCGAAGGCATGTTGTCGGACAAGGGGGCGCTGATCAATGCCATCACCGAACTGGAGGACGGCACGCTGGTGTCCATCCTCGATGTCGAGCAGATTCTGGCTGATGCGTTCGGCGAGGCGGTGGTCGGCAATGTCGAGCGGATCGAATCGGAACACGAATTGTGCGTCTTCTTCACCGACGATTCCCTGGTGGCGCGGCGCAAGATCGTCGAGGTGCTCGACAAGATGGGGGTCAAGCACATCCAGTCCAACAACGGACGCGAGGCCTGGGACCGGCTGAAGGCGATGGCGGATGCGGCGCAGAGCGCGGGGATCAACCTGCACGATCAGATTCAGGTCATCCTCACCGATGCCGAGATGCCGGAGATGGATGGCTATGTGCTGACCCAGCATATCAAGGGCGACCAGCGTTTCGACGACATCCCGGTGGTGATGCATTCGTCGCTGTCGTCGGATGCGAACCGCGCCATGGGCAAGCGCGTCGGGGTGGATTATTACGTGTCGAAATTCGATTCGATCGTGTTGTCGTCGACGCTGCGTCCGTTGTTGACGTGAGGGTGCCGGATGGCCGATAGTTGCCGGTTTACATCGTCGGCGATGCTGCCGATGGACGATAGGAAAACTGACAGCTGTGTTTAGGAGAAAGTGATGGGCATAGAAGATACGAAATTTCTGGTGGTGGACGATTTTTCCACGATGCGGCGCATCGTGCGGAATCTTCTTAAAGAGCTTGGCTTTTCCAATGTGCAGGAAGCCGAGGACGGCGTGGATGCCCTGAACAAGCTGCGCAGCGAGCCTTTCGATTTCGTCGTGTCGGACTGGAACATGCCGAACATGACCGGCATCGACCTGCTGCGCGCGATCCGCGCCGACGACAGTCTCAAGCACCTGCCGGTATTGATGGTGACGGCGGAGGCGAAGAAGGAAAACATCATCGAAGCGGCAAAAGCAGGCGCTTCCGGCTATGTGGTGAAACCGTTCACTGCGGCGACCCTGGACGAGAAGCTGAAGAAGATATTTGCGGCATTCCCGCAACTCAACAAGTGAGGCAGGCCATGGCGACCAATACTGCAACCCAGGATTCAGACGACCTCGAAGCACTGTTCGACAGCATCATTGCGGCGAATGCGAATGAAGGCAAGCCGGCCGCGGTGACGGCGGCCAATGCGCCCACGCTGGCAGGCGATGGCGATCCCGCCAAGGTCATCAACCAGATCGGCCACATGGCGCGCGCCCTGCACGATACGCTGCGCGAGCTGGGCCTGAACAAGGAGATCGAGAAGGCGGCGTCGACCATCCCCGACGCGCGGGACCGGTTGAACTATGTGGCGACGCTCACGCAGCAGGCGGCCGAGCGGGTGCTGAACGCCATCGACGAGGCGCAGCCCGTGGTCGAGAAGGTGGGCAGCCAGGCCCAGCACCTGGCCAAGCAATGGGACCTGCTGTTCGAGAAGAAACTCGATGTGCAGCAGTTCAAGGATCTGGTCACCCAGACCCACGCTTACCTGCACGAAACGCCCAGACAGACCAGGGCCACCAATGCGCAGCTGACCGAGATCATGATGGCACAGGACTTCCAGGACCTGACCGGCCAGGTCATCAAGAAGATCATCGAACTGACGCAGAGCATGGAACAGCAGTTGCTGGCGTTGCTGCTGGAGAACGCGCCCGCTTCGGTGAGGGCGGATCTGAACACCGGCCTGCTGAACGGCCCGGTGGTCAATGCGCAGGGCCGCACGGACGTGGTAACCAGCCAGGATCAGGTAGACGATCTGCTGGAAAGTTTGGGGTTCTAAATATGAAGTTTGGTGACAGCAGATCGGCCACCCCTCCCGCACCGGACGGCTACGCCGTGCCGGGTCGGAATGGCTACCTGCTGGAAAGCCTGGGGTTCTAGACACCGCCGGGGCGTGAGTGCTGAGTGACGACACTCAGTACCCGATGCCCAGTACTCAGCATGGATTTGGGAGACGAACATGAACGATTTCGTGGGAATGGAAGAGTTGCTGCAGGACTTCCTGATGGAGGCCGGCGACATGCTGTCCGATGTGGACAGCAAACTGATGGAGCTGGAAAAGAATCCGGGCGACAGCGCGCTGCTGAATGAGGTGTTCCGCGGTTTCCATACCATCAAGGGCGGAGCCGGCTTCCTCAATGCGGCGGAACTGGTGACGCTCTGCCATCTCACCGAGAACCTGTTCGACAAACTGCGCAACCGCGAATTGACGCTGAGTGCCGAGCTGATGGACGTGATCTTTGCCGCCACGGCCGAGGTGCGCAAGATGTTCGGCGATCTGCAGCAAAGCATGCAGCCCGCGGCTGCCCCGACGGAAGTGATCGAGGCGCTGAAGAATGCGCTGAGCGGGAAAGCGGTCGCTGCCATTGCCAAGGCTGCACCGAAACCGGCAGTGGTCAGCTCCGCGGCGGCGGTGTCTGCGCCGGCCGCTGCATCTGCCGCTGCCGCAGCGCCGGCAGGGGCCGAGAACGTGGATTGGGATGCGTTGTACAACGCGCTCACCGGAGGAGCGGACATCGTCAAGGATGTCGGGGCGGTGCGCGACGAGAAGCAGATCGCGGCGGCGATCAACGAAGAAGAGTCCACCAGGAAGGCGTTCGGCCGGCGCTCCACCGATGTGCCGGGGACGACCGTCGGCCGCCGCGCCGGCGATGTTCCTGCTGCCGAGGCGAAAGAGACGACCATCCGCGTCGATACCGACCGCCTCGACCAGGTGCTCAACCTGTCGGGCGAGATCGGCCTGACCAAGAACCGCCTGACCCACCTGCGTTCCGACATCCTGCAGGGGCACAGCGATCCCGATACCTTGCGCGAACTGGATCAGTCGGTCAGCCAGCTGGATATGCTGGTGGTCAGCCTGCAGAACGCCGTGATGAAGACGCGTATGCAGCCGATCGGACGCCTGTTCAAGAAATACCCGCGCCTGGCGCGCGACCTGGCCCGTTCGCTCGGCAAGGACGTCGAGCTGGTGTTGAACGGCGAAGAGACCGAGATGGACAAGACCATGATCGAGGATCTGAACGATCCGCTGGTGCACCTGGTGCGCAACGCGGTGGATCACGGCGTGGAGACCGTGGAAGAACGGATCGCCGCCGGCAAGCCGGAAAAGAGCGTGGTCGAACTGTCGGCGCGCCAGGAAGGCGACCATATCCTGATCACCATCGTCGACGACGGCAAGGGCATGCGTCCCGAGGTGATACGCAACAAGGCCATCGAGAAAGGCCTCATCACGGCCGAAATAGCGAACACGCTGGACGAGGCGCGCTGCCTGGAGCTGATCTTCCTGCCCGGGTTCTCGACCAAGGACCAGATATCCAGCGTTTCCGGGCGCGGCGTCGGCATGGATGTGGTGAAGACCAACATCCAGAAGCTCAACGGCACGGTCAGCATCCAGTCCGAGGAGGGCAAGGGCACGACCATCTCCATTTCCCTGCCGCTGACCCTGGCGATCCTGCCGGTGCTGGTGCTGCGCCTGGCCGACCAGTCGTTTGCGGTGCCGCTGTCCATGGTGCGCGAGATTCTGCCGGTGACGCAGGAAGGGCTGCAGCAGGTTTCGGGCAAGGCGACCATGGTGGTGCGTGGCGAAGTGCTGCCGGTGCTGCCGCTGTCGCAATTGATCGGCTGGGGCAGCAGCGACAAGTCGGTAGTCGGCGTGCTGATGCAGTTCGGCAGCAACAGCTTCATCCTGACTGCCGACGGTTTCGTCGGACATGAAGATGTGGTGATCAAGTCGCTGGATACCTTCCGTCCCAAGGGCGTGGCGGGCGTTACCATGTCCAGCGAAGGCGACATCGTGCTGATCCTCGATATCAAGGAATTGCTCAGCGACGTACGTGGCGGGCACTGAGGCGTTCATAGTCTTACAAAAACCAGGGTGACGACGATGAGCGTCATCGACAGATCGGGAGAAGAGCATGTTCGGGGCGGAAACGAGGCAGGCCAATCTGGCATTGCGCGGCAGACTGGCGGAGGCCGAGAGCGACATCGCTGCGCTGCGTGGCGAACTGGCGCGCATGGAGAGCGAGCGGGATGCCGCCCGGGCCGCAGCGGCAGCGGCGCGGACCGAGTGCGATGTGGCGCACGAAATATTCGGCAACATGCAGAACTTCGGCGTGTCGTTCGTCGAACTGCAGCAATCCCAGGCCGAGGCGGCCGGTTCGCTGCGCGATGAAAAGAAGAATGCGATCGATGCGGCCCGGGTCTCCGCCAGCAACCGCGAAGCGGTAATGAAAATTGCGGGCAGTCTGGAATCGCTTTCCGGCGATACCATGCGGACTTCGCAGAATGTGAAGAACCTGACCGAGCGAGCTGCGCAGATCGGCAGCATCGTGCAACTGATCAAGGAGATCGCCGACCAGACCAACCTGCTGGCGCTGAATGCCGCGATCGAGGCGGCGCGGGCCGGCGAGCAGGGGCGCGGCTTTGCCGTGGTGGCCGATGAAGTGCGCAAACTGGCGGAGCGCACTGCCAAGGCCACCAGCGAAATCTCCACCATCGTCGTGGCTATCCAGGGCGAAACCGAACGCACGCAGACCCAGATGCACGAATGGGCCGGAAAATCGCAGATGTTCAGCAGCGAAGTCACCCATGTGATGGAGAACATGAAACAGCTGCTCGATCTGTCGCAAACGATGGAGGGCGCCATCTCGGCGGCGGCATTGCGCAGTTTCATCGAGGTCGCCAAGATCGACCATATCCTGTACAAGTTCGAGATCTACAAGGTGTTCATGGGGATATCGGACAATGTGGCGGACAGCTTCGCTTCGCATACCGCCTGCCGGCTGGGCAAATGGTATTTCGAGGGCGAAGGCAAGGACTGCTATTCCAGGCTGGACGGCTATGCCGCCGTGGCGGACCCGCACCAGGCCTTCCACCAGCACGGCAAGGATGCCGTGGCCGCGTTCCGGGCCGGCGAGGCCTTGCGCGGCATGGAACTGGTGGCCAGGATGGAGGCGGACAGCATGGAGGTGCTGGGCGGTCTGGAACGTATTGCCGTGGCGGGGGAGAGAGATAGCGATCTGCTGTGCCATTCCGCACGCTAGAATGGCGGCATGAGCAGCGCACATCCACGCGAGTTCCAGTTCACCGATCACGATTTCCAGCGCATCCGCAAGCTGATCCACGAGCGCGCCGGCATTTCGCTGGGCGAGAACAAGCAGGAGCTGGTGTATAGCCGTCTGGCGCGGCGCTTGCGCGCCACCGGCATCGCGAGTTTCGCCGAGTACCTCGATCGCCTGCAGCGCGGCGACGGCGCGGAGTGGGAGGCATTCACCAATTCGCTCACGACCAACCTCACCTCGTTCTTCCGCGAACCCCATCACTTCCCGCTGCTGGCCGAGCACCTG
The DNA here is from genome assembly GCA_021847165.1 of Pseudomonadota bacterium. GTDB lineage: Bacteria > Pseudomonadota > Gammaproteobacteria > Burkholderiales > Gallionellaceae > Sideroxyarcus. The sequence continues at coordinate 2,950 of JAJZUH010000029.1, read as the reverse complement.
CGCAAGCAGGACGCCGGGCGCCCGCTGGTGCTGTGGTGTTCAGCCTGCTCCACCGGCGAAGAAGCCTACTCGATGGCGATGACGGTGGTGGAGACGCTGGGTGGATACGAGCGCCCGGTGCACATCATCGCTTCCGACCTGGATACCAGGGTGCTGCAAACGGCGCGCGAGGGACGTTACAAGGCCGACGCCGTGAGCCGGCTGTCCGCGCAGCGGATCGAGCGTTTCTTCGTGCGCGGCAACGGCGAACATGCCGGCGACATGCAGGTGCGGCCCGAACTGCAGAAGATGATCGACTTCCGCCGCATCAACCTGCTGGATGCGGTGTGGCCGGTCCATCCGCCGCTGGACGCGATCTTCTGCCGCAATGTGATGATCTATTTCGACAAGGCGACACAGCTTTCCATCCTGAAGAAGTTCGCGCCGCTGTTGCGCGACGATGGCTTGCTGTTCGCCGGCCATTCCGAGAATTTCTACCATGCCGCCGCCTGGTTCAAGTTGCGCGGGCACACCGTTTACGAACTGGCAGACCAGGCCAGGAGCGGATGATGTCCGGCAAGGTCATCGTGGTCGGCTCGTCCACCGGCGGCACCGAGGCGCTCAAGGTGTTCCTGTCCGGCATGCCAGAACACGCGCCGGCCATTCTCATTGCCCAGCACATGCCGGAATTGTTCACCAGGTCTTTTGCCGAACGCCTGGATCACCTGTGCGCGATGCAGGTGCGGGAAGCTCAACATCATGAAGAGATCGTGGCGGGACACGTCTACCTGGCCCCCGGCCATTCGCACCTGCTGCTGGAGCAGGTGGGCGGGAAATACCGTACCGTGCTCAGCCGCGACCCGCCCGTGAACCGCCATCGCCCTTCGGTCGAGGTGCTTTTCCTGGCGGCAGCCAGACATCTCGGCGCGCATGCCATCGGCGTGATGCTCACCGGCATGGGCAAGGATGGAGCGGCAGCGATGCTGAAGATGAAGCAGGCGGGCGCCTACAACTTCGCTCAGGATGAAGCGACCTGCGTGGTGTTCGGCATGCCGCGCGAAGCCATTGCGCTCGGTGCGGTGGACGAGGTCGTGCCCTTGCCCAGGATGGCCGAACGCGTGCTGGCGCATCTCGCACTCGCCAGATAGAGCCATATTCCACCCGCTGTTCAGCGGTTTGACTTTCCCCGGGATCGCGATAATCGCCATGAGCAAAGGATCTTGCCATGGCCGAAGAAGACAGTGACCTGGAAAAAACGGAATCGCCCTCGCAACGACGCCTGGACCAGGCGCGTGAAGAAGGGCAGGTCGCGCGTTCGCGCGAGCTGTCCACGTTCGCCGTACTGATGGCGGGCGGTGCGGGCATCTGGCTGATGGGATCAACGCTGTCGCAGCATCTGATCGCGCTGATCAAGGCAGGACTGACGCTGGATACCGGTCTTGCCTTCCATAGCGAATTGCTGGTGCCGCGCCTGCACGAGTTGAGCATGGCGACGCTGCTCGCCTTTTTGCCGCTGCTCGGCCTGCTGTTGCTGGTTGCCGTGTTCTCGCCGCTGTTGCTGAACGGCTGGCTGTTCTCGCTCAAGCCCCTGCAGCCCAATCTGGGCAAGCTCAATCCGCTGACCGGGATCGGCCGCATGTTTTCCACCAACAGCCTGATGGAACTGGCGAAGGCGATCGCCAAGTCGCTGGTGGTGGGCCTCGTCGGCGCGTGGGTGATCTGGCACAACAGGGATGCGGTGCTGCTGCTGGTGAGCGAGCCGCTCGCCTTGGCCATTCCGCATCTTGGCAGCCTGATATGGAGCTGCTTTGCTGCCATCATGGGCGGCATGCTGCTGATCGTGGCGGTGGATGTGCCGTTCCAGTTGTGGGAACACAACAAGAAAATGAAGATGACCAAGGAAGAGGTGCGCCAGGAGGCCAAGGAGACCGAGGGCGATCCGCAGGTCAAGGCGCGCATCCGCAGCATGCAGCGCGAGATGGCGCGACGCCGCATGATGGCGGAGATCCCGAAGGCGGATGTGGTGGTGACCAACCCGACGCATTACTCGGTGGCGCTGAAATACAGCGACAACAGGATGCGTGCGCCGGTGGTGGTGGCCAAAGGCTCGCATCTGATGGCGGCGAAGATCAAAGAGATCGCCAGGGAGAACAACGTGCCGATACTCGAGGCGCCGCCCCTGGCGCGTGCGTTGCACAGGCACTGCGATCTGGGTCAGGCCATCCCCGAGGCGCTCTATACCGCGGTCGCCGAAGTGCTGGCCTATGTTTACCAGTTGCGCCGCTACAAGCAGGTCGGCGGCGCCTATCCGCAGGAACCGCGCGAATTGCCGGTGCCCAGGGAACTCGACCCGGCCAGCGCCACGCTGTAGGCCGTTTTCCGACAGGCCGGAATTGCCGTCGAAATCCCCCTCTATTCACGTCATCGATTCGACGCGCGTTTCAGATAATACGCACAAGAGAAGCGGTCCCTACAGGCCGCAAGAATGAGTGCAAGAGGTGCGTATGGATATTCTGGAAACGTTGAAAGCCGCGATGTTGCGCGGCGGGGTGCGCGGTCTGGCCGGCCCGGTCCTGATCGTGATGATCCTGTCGATGATGGTGCTGCCGCTGCCGCCGTTCCTGCTCGATATCCTGTTCACCTTCAATATCGCCATGGCCATCATGGTGCTGCTGGTGGCCATGAACACCACCAAGCCGCTCGATTTTGCCGTGTTCCCCACCGTACTGCTGATCTCGACGCTGCTGCGCCTGTCGCTCAACGTCGCATCCACCCGCGTGGTGCTGCTGCAGGGCCACACCGGCCCGGATGCGGCCGGCAAGGTGATCGAATCGTTCGGCCACTTCCTGGTCGGCGGCAACTACGCAGTGGGTATCGTGGTGTTCGTCATCCTGGTGGTCATCAACTTCGTGGTCATCACCAAGGGCGCCGGACGTATTGCCGAGGTGGGCGCGCGCTTCACCCTGGATGC